>CAZAPE010000048.1:0-8961 GCA_964487065.1 uncultured Planctomycetia bacterium
TCCGAACATATTATCAGTAACTATAACGTCAAACCATTCCGGATTTTTCACCATCCACATACAGGTAGCATCAACATGCGCGTAATCTGTAGTTATTTCCGGGTATTCCAGAGCAACTTCATTAAAAGTGCGCTCCCAAAGATCAAAGGCATAAGTTAATACGTTTGTTTTTCCGCATAGAGTTAGCTTTTTACCTTTATTTCTTTTTTTTGTATATTCAAACGCATACCTAATACAACGTTCAACCCCAAACCTTGTATTGACTGATTCCTGTATAGCAACTTCCTCTGAAGTTCCTTTTTTTAAGAATCCACCGCAACCGGCATACAGTCCCTCAGTATTCTCTCTTACAACTACAAAATCTATATCCTGTGGCCCTTTATCCTTAAGTGGCGTCCAGACTCCGGGATATAATTTTACAGGCCTTAAATTTATATACTGATCAAGGCTGAAACGCAGCTTTAACAATATCCCCTTTTCAAGTATCCCAGGACAAACATCCGGATGCCCTATAGCACCCAGATATATTGAATCAAATTCTTTTAATTCCTCAGAAGCAGAGTCAGGAAGCACTTCGCCTGTTTTTAGATACCTCTCACCGCCAAAATCATACTCTTTAAAATTTATCTTAAATCCGTATTTTGAGCTTACTGCATTTAATACTTTGATTCCCTCTCTTATTACCTCAGGCCCGGTTCCATCACCAGGAATTACTGCAATTTCATAAGAGCTTTTTTTTTCTTCTTTACCCATCCTATTAACCCTCCCGCTATTATAATTTTTTGTAAAAATTCAGGATAGCCCTGAAAAATATAATCTCTTTTTTGAGTTAAATTTTTTATTTTTCCACTTGAAAAATCTATCTCAACAGTATCAAAATCTTTAAATTGCCCTGCTTTCTCCAACTCCATAATAGGCAAGCCTATATTTATGGCATTCCTATAAAATATTCTTGCAAATGAAACAGCAACAACACAAGAAATTCCAGCACCTTTAATCGCTATAGGGGCATGCTCGCGCGAAGACCCGGATCCAAAATTCTTACCCGCTATTATTATATCGCCTTTGTTAACCTTGCCAGGAAAACCTTCTTTAAGACCTTCTAAGCAGTGACTACCCAACTCACGCGCATCTGTTGTAACAAGATAGCGCGCAGCTATTATTAAATCAGTATCAATATCATCTCCAAATTTCCACACATTGCCTTTTATTTTCATAGTAATTTATCCTGCACTTTGATTACACTAATTTATAAAAAATTACACAGATAAAACATATTTTATTTATCTAAGTAATTCTATAATTATTTTAGTTGTGCCTATTCTAAACGAAAAGAATTTTATTTTCAACAGCTAAAACAAACGCTACAATCTAACTAGGACAAATTATGAAAGTATTTGTTTTGGAAAAAAAAGCAGCAGCAATTCTTATTAAAAAAGAGCTAACTATATCAACAGCAGAATCATGCACCGGAGGCCTGTTAGCGCATAGACTTACAAACATTCCAAAAAGCTCTAAATTCTTTTTGGGCGGTTTTGTAGCTTATAACCTCAAGACAAAAGCAAAACTTTTAAAAATAGACAGGAAACTGCTTTATAAATACGGTACTATAAGCGCAAGATGCGCTATAGAAATGGCAAAAAAAACAAAAACCATTATAGGCTCCGATATAGCTATAAGTATTACAGGATTAGCCGGACCGGGAAGCATAGAAGGCAAACTACCTGGTAAGGTCTATATAGCTATAAATTTCAAAGGGGATATAGACGTTAAAGAACACAACTTTAAAGGCAGCCGGGGAGAAATAAAATATAAAGCTACAACACATGCTTTGAAACTACTACTATCAAAAATATGCAAACCATAAGATGTTTTATTGCAATTTGCATTGATGAAAAAACAAAAAATCTCTTAACTGCTATACAAGATAAAATCAAAATAAAATATACAAATTCAAGATTAATTCCACCAAAGAATATACACCTCACACTTCATTTTATCGGAAACATAAAAACAAGCAAGATCGAAGAGATAAAAAGTTCTCTTTATCCTGTTGTTGAAAAAATAGATGCTTTCGACATTAAACCTGCCGGATTAGGAGCATTTCCTAATCTTAAAACTCCTAAGATTATTTGGATAGGGATAGATGAAGGAAAAGATAATACAATTTTTTTACAGAAAGAAATCGCGCGGGAATTAAAGAAAATCAAAATAGAAACAGAAGAAAGAAAATTTTATCCCCACCTGACTTTGGCACGCATAGAATCAAATAACAGAGGTTTATTAACAACGGGATTTAAGAAAACAGAAATTCCAAGTTTTGATAATATTCACGTTGCTAAGATATTTATTTTCAAAAGTATTTTGATTCACCAGAAACCTATCTATGAAGTTTTGTCGGATATAAATTTGAAAAAATAATCAACCCAGGTATTCTAAGAGAAGCTTAAGTCTATTCTTTAAATCTTTACGATGCACAATCATATCAACCAAGCCATGCTCTAATAAAAATTCAGAGGTTTGAAAACCTTCGGGCAGTTTCTGTCTTATCGTCTGCTCTATAACTCTTGGCCCAGTAAAACCTATTAATGCTTTTGGCTCCGCTATTAATATATCACCTAAAGACGCGAAGCTTGCCAAAACCCCAGCCATCGTAGGATTTGTTAGCACAGAAATATACGGCAAACGGCTTTCTTTTAGTTTTGACAAAGCAGCGGAAGTTTTTGCCATTTGCATCAGGGAAAATAGCCCTTCCTGCATCCTTGCGCCACCACCGGAACCAGAAATTATTACTAACGGAAATCTTTCCTCTATGGCTCTTTCTGCAGCACGCGTAATCTTCTCTCCTACAACACATCCCATTGACCCCATCATAAACCTTGAATCTGTTATTGCAATCATCACATTGATACTATTAATCTGCGCTTTCCCCGTAATAACCGCATCAGACATCTTAGTCTTTTCCTGTTCTTCCTTTAATTTCTCGCTATAAGAGCGGGGTCCGTGGAAATTCAAAGGATCAGTCGATACCAGAAATCTATCCATCTCCTGGAACGTTTTATCATCAGTAGTTATTTTTAACCGCTCTTCAGAGTTTAAAGTAAAATGGTATTCACATTTAGGGCATACTTTCATGTTCTCTTCGAGCTTCTTTTTAAAAAGTATATCCCCGCAGAAAGGACATTTGCTCCAGAGACCTACAGGAATATCTTTCTTGCGGGTGATTCTAACTAAAGTATATTTAGGCTTCCCCCAAAATGGCATAATATTTACCTCATTTATTGCATTCTTTTTTTAAATTATATGCCAAACTCTGTTCTCTATCCATTCAAAATTTGTGGAAAACAAGACCGGTCAAAATTTTAGGATAAAAGTAGGTCGATTTCTGAGGCATAAGTAGTTTTTCCTCAGCAATATCAACCACCTCTTGCATTGAAGTTGAATTAAGAAAAAATACCATTCTCTTCTGCCTTCCACCTTTCTGCGCTAGACGAACAGCTTCATTATCATCCTGGGTATAAATTATATTATTTTTATATTCAAAAATTCCATCAAATACAAGGCTGTGCATTAATGTAACATCAAGTTTGGTAAGAGGCTCATTATCTTTTTGAAATTTGTCTCTGGCTTCTTTCTTCAGTTTTAATATATAAAATTTCTCCTCCTGATAGAGGCCAAAAATACCTCCTACATTTAGGGATAAATCTTTTAACATATCCTCTTTGTTTTTATGCATACTTATTTCAAAAAATACTGAAAGTCTCTGCAATGCAGAAGAACTATCCATATCAAGAGTCAGAATTCTATGTGTCGGTAATATAAGCAAACCCTCCTGCTCTATAGGAGCAAAAAAACTCATAAGATAATCATAGGGCATTTTTTTTGCCATGCCGGATTCATTTTTAGAGCTATTCCTGAATTTTAAAGCAACCTCATATCTATGATGCCCATCAGCTATTAGTATAGATTTCTCATGCATAATCTTTCTTATGTTCATAATCGTATCAACATCTTGGATTTTCCAAAAAGCATGCTTTACTTTTTCAAAATCAAAATTAAAAAATGACGTGTCTTTTTCTTTCTCTTTGAATATATTCAGTAAATATTTTTCTTTATCTGAAAAAACAGCAAAAATTGGCGATAAATTTGTTTTTACCTCGGATAAGAGATTAAACCTGTCTTTTTTAGGGCCTTCATGTGTTTTCTCGTGAGGAAGGACTTTACTACCGGGCTCTTCAAGCATAAGGAGAGAAATAAAACCATACCTGCTGTATTCCTTCTCCCGCCAGATATACTTTTGGCGATATAAATAGATAGCCTCTTTATCATCCTGAATAATGACATTGTCTTTTATCCAATCCTCAAGAGTTTCCCGGGCCTGGCTATATGGGGATTGGGACCTATTGAGAATCAAACGTATTACATTATAATCTGAAATATCATAAAATCTATCTCTAGATTCGCTGCTTATAACATCATAAGGAGGTGTTACTACTTCTTGTATAGTAACCTTATCTTTGTTATAGATTAAACCTTTAAATGATTTTATTTCTGCCATTTTGCAATAATATATACACCAATTATTATCCCTATTGTATCCGCAATAATATCTCCTATACTGGCCAATCTTCCCGGAACAAATAATTGATGGAATTCATCTGATATAGCATAAAAAAAAGAAAAAATAAATGAAAAAATGCATAATCTTCTAATCTTCAGGCTGCCTAAAAACTTCATCCAGAGAACTCCGAGAGGAATATATTCGATTATATGCAGCAATTTATCTAAACTACTTATATCGATATTTTCCGGAATAGACGATGATGAAACAAAGTATATTATTATTTTGTAAATGATTAATAAGAGAAGAAGGGTTATTTTCTGCTTCAACTAAAGTACCTTTTAAATATTTCAAGGTAATTTTTCTTTTCGGGATAGTGGTCATTGGGAATCATATCTTCACAATTCTTCAATGTATTCTTCTGCGCACGATTTAAACTCACCGGTATTTCTACGAAAACCTCGGCCAAATGATCTCCCCTGCCGCCAAATTTGGGATCGGGAACGCCGCGGCCTCTTATTCTGAAAACCTTGCCGTTTTGCGTTCCGGGCGGAATCTTCATCTTTACCTTACCATCTATTGTTGGCACTTGAATTTCAGATCCTAAAATTGCCTCTGTGCATGTTATCGGAACAGTACAAATGATGTGTCTTCCCTGGCGCGTGAAAAATTCATCAGGTTTCACATTTATGTAAATATACAAATCCCCCGCAGGCCCTCTATTCTTCCCCGGCTCGCCTTTTCCTGAAAGCCTTAAAGCGCTTCCGCTATCAACACCTGCAGGAACTTTAACCTCAAATTTCCTTGTATCATGTATGCGTCCGGAACCTGAGCATGCAGAGCAAGGCTCAGTTATTATGCTGCCCGCTCCGCGGCACTGTGAACAAGTAGTGGTAAGAGAAAAGAAATTGCGCTGTGTCGAATATCTACCACTACCGTGACATTGGGGGCAGGTTTTAAGCTTCCCTGACTTAGCGCCGCTGCCAGAACATTTATTGCACTCTCCATATGAAGGAAATGTTATAGTCTTTGTCGTACCCTTTATAGCTTCTTTAAATTCGAGTTCTAATTTAAATTCCAGATCTCTGCCTCGATGCGATCTATTGCTACGGGTATTACTGCTTTGACTAAAGAAACCAAAATCACTAAATAGTTGTTCGAATATTGACCCGCCGCCGAAACCTAAATCTGAAAAAACACTTGAAAAATCGACTCCTCTGAATAAATCTTCTGATGTATATTGAGAATCTATTCCAGCATGGCCAAACTTATCATACTGGCCTCTTTTGCTATCATCGGAAAGCACTGCATAAGCTTCTGAGATCTCCTTAAATTTCTCTTCCGCTTGGGCTTTTTTATCCGCTGCAACCCGGTCGGGGTGATATTGCATAGCAAGACGACGGTAAGACTGCTTTATCTCATCCTTACCAACACCTTTCGAAACCCCGAGTATTTCGTAATAATCTCTCTTCATAACAATCACAGATTATCAAAGATATAATCAGTGTAATCCTAATATAATCGTGTAATCATATTTTATTATTATTCTTCTTTAAACTCCGCATCTATAACATCATCGTTCTTCTTATTTTTGCCTTCTTCCTTAGGTTCTGAGGCGGTTTCATCTACCCCTGCTTCAGGACCGGCAGATGAAGAAGAATCCTGCTCCTGGGAGACCTTCTTATACATCTCTTCTGCCAATTTATGAGCGGATTTCAACAACTCTTCTTTTACCTGCTTAATCTCATCACTATTCTCAGAAACCAATTGCTTTTTGGCTTTAGATAAAGCTTCCTCTATATTTTTTTTATCATCGGCAGAAATTTTGTCGCCATATTCCTTCAATGATTTCTCAGTACTGTAAATCACACTATCAAGCTCATTCCTTACTTCTATCAATTCTTTTTTCTTTCTATCTTCTTCTGAATATACTTGAGCCTCTTTGACCAACTCTTCAACCTCTTTTTTATCGAGGCCACTGGAAGATTCGATTCTTATCTTCTTCTCTTTACCGGTTCCTTTATCCTTAGCTGTTACATGCAAGATACCATTGGCATCGATGTCGAAAGAGACTTCTATCTGTGGAATGCCACGCGGCGCGGAAGGAATACCCTCTAGTATGAATTTACCCAATGTTCTATTATCTCTGGCCATAGGCCGTTCACCCTGCAAAACATGTATTTCTACATTGGTTTGATTATCTGCTGCAGTAGTAAAATTTTCGCTTTTTTTTGTTGGAATTGTTGTATTGCGAGATATCAAAGTAGTCAAAACGCCTCCAAATGTCTCAACTCCAAGAGAAAGCGGTGTTACATCAAGAAGCAATATGTCTTTTACATCACCCGATAAAACACCCGCTTGAACAGCAGCGCCTAAAGCAACCACTTCATCAGGATTAATTCCTTTATGCGGCTCTTTACCGAATATCTCCTTAACAATCTCCTGTACTTTGGGCATTCTGGTCTGACCTCCGACAAGGATAACCTCATCTATCTCATTAGGAGATAACTTTGCATCTTTCAATGCCTGACGACAGGGATTAATCGTTCTTTCCAACAAATCCATGCACAAAGACTCAAGCTTAGCGCGCGTCAAAGTCAAAGTTAGGTGCTTGGGGCCTGATTGATCTGCCGTTATAAAGGGCAGATTTATCTCTGTCTGAATCCCGAAGGAGAGTTCACACTTTGCCTTTTCTGCTGCTTCTTTTAATCTCTGTAAAGCCATTTTATCCTTTCTTAAATCTACAGAACTATCCTTTTTAAATTCATCAGCAATCCAATCAATAACTCTCTGGTCAATGTTATCGCCTCCCAGATGTGTATCTCCGAATGTTGCTTTTACCTCAAAGACGCCTTCTCCTATTTCCAAAATTGAAACATCAAAAGTTCCACCACCAAAATCATATATAACAACTTTACCGCCTTTCTTCTTATCCAAACCATAAGCAAGAGCTGCTGCAGTGGGTTCATTAATGATTCTTAAAACTTCAAGCCCTGCAATAGCACCGGCATCTTTTGTAGCCTGCCTTTGACTATCATTGAAATAGGCCGGAACTGTTATTACAGCCTTCGATATCTTCTCACCCAAATATGCCTCTGCATCTTCTTTAAGTTTTTTTAAAATCATTGCTGATATTTCCGGGGGAGAATACATCTTATCCATTATTTGAATTCTTACATCCTCATTGGCAGCCTTTCCTACTTTGTAGGGAACCATCTTCATCTCTTCCGAGACCTCTCCCAAGCGCCGTCCCATAAACCTTTTTATAGAAAAAACTGTATTTTCTGCATTGGTTACGGCCTGACGTCTGGCAGGGCCTCCGACCAGAATCTCATCTGTTTTAGTAAATGCAACCACAGATGGAGTAAGACGGGAGCCCTCCTTATTCGTTACAACCTTTGGCTCTCCTGTCTCATAAACTGCAAGAACAGAATTTGTAGTACCAAGATCAATTCCTATAGCTTTAGCCATTTTAAACACCTCCTGTTTTTATTCGTTAATATCTTTGTCTATATCGTTATCTTTTGAAAGCTCGTCAATTTCCCGCTCTACTTCCTTTTTCCCTTTGGAAACTTTAACCCAGGCCGGACGTATAAGAACTTCGTCCAGCTTATAGCCGGGTCTTAGAGTCTCAATGACTTTATTTTCCCCTATATTGCTATCTTCAATATGTCCTACAGCCTCCTGTTGGAAAGGATCAAAATCATCCCCAGCTGTAATTTCTATTTTTACCAGTCCAAATTTCTCTAAAATATTTTGCATCTCTTTATATATTATTTCTATTCCTTTTTCAAAATCATCTTTTTCTTCAGGCAATATTTGCATCGCATTTTCAAAATGGTCTAAAAGAGGTAAAATATTCCTCATTAAATCTACTTTCGCATAAAGAGCTACATCTTCTTTTTCTTTCAAAAATCTTTTTTTTGAGTTTTCAAGTTCAGCCAAGGCGCGGAGCCTTAAATCTTTCAAGTCCTCAATCTCTTTCTTAAGCTCTTCTATATTATCTTGAGTTGTATTTATCTTATCGGCGATAGATTCTTGAGAAGAGATTGAATCTTCCTTTTCGCTTTTAATATTTTTTCCAACCTTATTTTCTTTATCCATTTTTTTCTTTAAAATACCGCACTTTCCAAAGCCTGCCCTAATACCTCAGAAACGTATCTTATCACTGAAACAACTCTACCGTAGGGTAAACGGGTGGGCCCTAACACTCCAATTGCACCTAAAGTTCTTCCTTTGAGTTTATAATTTCCGGTAATTATACTACAATTTCGCGCACATTGAAAGGAATTTTCCTCCCCGATGTGAATATTTATACCTATGACTTCTGAATCCTTTTCAAGAATTGAAATAATTTCCGCTTCGCTTTCAAGCATATTTATTATCTCGTGTAAAACGCT
>CAZAPE010000048.1:8971-11460 GCA_964487065.1 uncultured Planctomycetia bacterium
TCCTTAAACTCCGGATAGTTTATTATCTTTGTCGTTCCCTGGTAAAAAAAGTTTTTTTTCTCTACATGACTCAAAATCTCTATCAATGCATTTAAAGGCTTTGAAAATACATGGTAAAACGAATTGCTAGAGGAGATAAGATTTATTTTTATCTTATTCTTTATATTATCAAGTGCCTCTCCTTTTAATTCTCTGTTTATAAACTTTAAAAAGTTTTCCAGCTCATCAAGCTTAGGTAAATTTACATCTTCAAGAAAGAGATGCAAAACATCTCCGGAATCGGCAACAATAATAAGCAATATTTTATATTTATTTATATAAATCAAATCTATTTTCTCAACGCATATACTACTTGCTCTATTATATAAAAGTATACCCATCTGGTCTGTGTATTCAGTTATAATTCCAAGCGCATATTGCAGGAGATCTTCTATTTCATCCCACTGGTTGTTAATAAGCAGCATTAATATCTTCTTCTTTTCTGACGGCGTTAAATGTTGTTCTTCCATCATAATATCAACATAATAGCGATAACCTTTATCAGTAGGAATTCTACCTGCTGATGTATGCGGATGCATAAGGTATCCAAGAGATTCCAACTCAGACATTATATTGCGCACAGTCGCAGGGCTATACCCAATCCTATATTTTGAAACAAGCATTTTGGAAGCAATAGGAATTGCTGTTTCTATATAGCTTTTAACTATACTGGCGAGTATCTTACGCCTTCTATCATCTATTTCGTCTTTAGTTAACATGCATAATTCTATTTAGCACTCTTTTGTATTGAGTGCTAAATAGTACAATAAGCAAGACCTCTTGTCAAGAGTATTCTATTCATTGCTTAAATTAGAGAAGCTTTCTTAAAAAAGCAAGGTTTTTACAGATAATGTCGGGGCTCTCTGATTTCAATTCACTCAAACTACTGGAACCTGTCGTAACAGCCAACGATCTTGTGCCGGAATTTTTAGCTGTCTGGATATCCAATGCCATATCGCCTACATATATACTCTCAAAAGGAGATGTTTTAAACTTTTTCATAACTTGGAATAATATCTCCGGATCCGGTTTTAATTTCTTTACTTTATCCGCGCAAAGAACATAATCTATATACTTCTTAATATCAAGATGCTTAACTATCAAATTTGTAAAAGCAGTTGGCCTGTTGCTGGCAATAGCAGTAAAATAACCCTTTTTTTTCAAATATTTCAACACATTCAAAGCATAAGGCATTAGTTTCGACCTCATACGCAAAGTTTTTCTGTGTTTTCTTCTGTAAACATCTAATGCCTCTTCATAAATTCCATAGGCGAAATGCTCTTTCATAAAATTCTTATCGCCTCTTCCGATGGTTGTTTTGACCAAATCATAACTAACAGGACTTTTACCAAATTTAATCAGCGTGTAATTAAGGGCTTCCTCTATTGCTTTATACGTATCAACAAGTGTCCCGTCGAGGTCAAAAACAACAACTCTTATATTAGATAATTTTTTTCCAGAAGCTTTCATTTCCTAAATACCAGGAGATTGTTTTATTTATTCCGTCTTTAAACTTTGTCTTAGGCTGCCAACCGATTTTTTTAACTTTAGATGCATCTATTGAGTATCTGAAATCATGCCCGGGCCTATCTTTTACGTATTTGATAAGATTGTTCCCTCTATTTAAACTTTTAATTATTGTTCTAACAACTTCTATGTTAGCCTTTTTCTCGCCTGATGAAACATTGTATATTTCGTTTTGCTTACCTTTTTCTAAAATCAACTTAATGGCTTTGCAATTATCACCCACAAACAGCCAATCGCGCATATTCCTCCCCTTTCCATAGATAGGTATTTTTTTACCTTTAATTGCCTTAACTATAGATAAAGAGATTAATTTTTCAGGATATTGATAGGGCCCGTAGTTATTTGAAGGCCGAATTACTATCAAAGGTAAACCATATGTTTTCTGAAAAGAAAGACATAACAAATCCGCAGCTGCTTTAGTAACAGCATATGGAGATGTAGGATTTAAAGCTGCTCCCTCATCAAAACACCCGCTATTTATACTTCCATAAACTTCATCGCTTGAAATTTGAATAAATAAATCTATATTTTTCTCTAATGCTTTTGTTAATAAAACGTAGGTTCCAAAAAAGTTTGTTGCCAAAAATGGCGCCGGACTTTTAATGCTTCTATCGACATGGCTTTCAGCAGCAAAATTTATTATTACACTACACCCTTTTATTGCTCTGCTTACATCGTAGGAGTTGGATATATCGCCTTTTATAAATTTTATATCTTTAATAACATCCTTTATGTTTTCTTTTCTTCCGGCATATGTTAATTTATCGATAACATTTATTTTATATCCCTTTCTAACAAGAAGCCGCGTAAAATGAGATCCGATAAACCCCGCGCCGCCTGTAACAAGAATTCTCATAATAATTAACTTTTTATCAGATTTTTTTTGATTAATTCATCAAATGCTGCATTGAATTTATCAAAAG
>CAZAPE010000049.1:0-11223 GCA_964487065.1 uncultured Planctomycetia bacterium
TTCTATCTTCTTCAAGATATTTTAAATCAAGATTATCCTTATCACGGCCGGTAGATTTCTTATTTTTTATCAAATTATCTTTGGAAATAAACGGAATTTTAAGGCCTTCTAATTGAATCTCTTCTCTATCCAGATATGCGTCAGCAAATTCAACACCGTCAATGTGAGTCAATATATCTATCCGCCTCGGAGCAGCTCCTATCTGAAAAACAATTCCTTTTTCTATAAAGGTTTCTTCCGTAATATTTGAAAGGAGAGCACCAAATTCTGAAAGAGATTTATATATTTTTTTTGAATTTTCAGGTAACGTTTCAACCCAGATGTCAAAATCTCCTGTAGCACGAGGATATCCATAGACTCCCATAGCATAAGCTCCTACAACGAGAAATTGGACACTATTGTTTAATAAAATTTGTAACATCTCTTTGTAGTCTTCGTTCAGCATATTCGGCTCCTTTTAGCGACCACAATTCAGCTGTCAACTCCCAGATAAAAGATATTCGTTCCTGAGGAGACGCTTTTACAAAGCAATCCTCTTTGGGGGACATTTTTTTAAGCAATGTTTGCTTCCTTTTTAGTTCCATGTTGTTATTATATCACAATTTAATGTTCTTTTACCTATAGAAAATTTTTAGCAGTGTAATTAAATCTTAAGGTATTATAGCGCAAACAGGTAGACCGGCTATTTCTCCAGCGTTGCTTCTCTTCTGCATTTATGGCAAAGAATGAGATTGCGGCGGGCACGCTTGAAGGGAATCAATCCAACAATGTCTTCATAAAAGCTAAGACCAAGTGATTTAAGTTTTGATAGATATAATGTCGGGTTTGAAAATGCAGCCGAAGCAACTTTTTCCGTTATCCACTCAAGATGTTCGGCTGTCGTAATTACCTCCCCGCAAACCTGACAGAGAACAAGCTCCTTATCAACTTCACTAAAAACATTTTTTCTGTCATAAGTTGCAAGATCAAACTCCTGAGTCTGCTTAATACCCTTTTCAGTAATACAGTTCAATACGCAGTTTCCGCAGAAAATACAGTTCTCGTGGTAAAGCTTGATGAATCTTCTCCCGCTTTTCTTATCGACGGAGAGAGAATCTTTAACTTCAATCGTATGAGAAGGGCAAACTTGAGCACAAGCGCCACAACCAACACAATACTGAGAATCATATTCAGTCTTACCCCTGAACTTAGGTTGTGGTATATGCGGTTTAAACGGAAACTTCGATGTATAAGGTCCTTTTATAAGCGCTGTGATTGCCTCTTTTAATTCTCTTAATTTTGGCAACTTCATATTGCAGTATAAAGCATATAGTATTAAGTATTTAGGATTTGAACAGATGCTATTACTCCGTTTAACATTTTATCTATTTCATCTGCCAATTCTTTAATTTCATTTGAATTTTCGTAATAACCCAAATCTTTCACCAAAATCAAATAGTATTTTAATTCACTTAATGAACCTTGAGATATATTGTAAAAATTTATCTTGTCTCTTTTGCCTCTTTTTTTAAAACCTTCTGCTATATTTGCAGCTACAGAAACAGCCGCTCTTTGCATTTGGGATGCTAATCCATACTTCTCCTCATCCGGGAAACTTTTCGTTATCTTATAAATTTTAATCACTAACGCATGCGCTTTCTGCCAGACATATAAGTCTTCGAATTTAGTTATTTTTTCTTTAATTCCCTTCATACTTTATACTGACTACTCTATACTGTCTTTTTGGTATTGATTAACTACACTTCCCTTCCATAATTTAACTCCTGCCTTCTGAGAACTCCTTGCAATAGCATGCGCTCCCGCAGGTGAGGTTAGAATTAAAAAGAAAATACAAAGCAACAGCTTGACTCCTGAAGAACTAAAACCCATTATCAGAAAAGAACCGAAAAGGATATTACAGGTTCCAAAAGTCACACATTTAGTAGCCGCTTGAAGTCTGTTATAAACGTCAGGAAGCCTTACTAAACCAAGACAACCGACAAAATCAAAACCAAGCCCTAACATTATTAGTATTGAACCTATGGTGTTATTCATCAAAATGCTTATCCTCCATGAATTTAGATAACGCCAGGGTCGATATAAAGCTTTGCAGCGCCCAAGCAATACCGATATCTATATACCAGCTTCTTTTAGTCACTATAGTTAACACGGCACAAAGCCCCACAATCAATATGCCCAGCATATCAACCGCAACAATCCTATCTGGAGCAGTTGGACCTTTAAATATCCTGTAAAGACAGAAAAAAGAAGCCACGATTAAAATCCCCACAACCCTTTTTAATAACCCCATAAAAGGAAGCCCGGGATACATTAAAACCGGCAAAGGTGAAAATAAGATGAAATAAAGAATCAATAAAATAAAAGCTAATCCTAAAATATAACGTAATTTAATCTTCATTCTTCAAATATTTTTTTAAGTATCTTTTCGAATCTCCCGGAGATTAATTTTGAAGCCTCATTTATATCAGTTGAAATAATATTAATCCAATGTATATACAAAAACCCTCCTTCTTTATCTATATCAACAGTCAATGTTCCAGGAGTCAGTGTTATAGAATTTGCCAGGAATGTCAACGCAGCATCTGATTTTAGACTCGTCTTTATCTTAATAATACCTGGCTTTATAGGCATCTTGGGGTGTATAACCCTATACGCAACGTCTAAATTAGCTTTTAAACATTCCCATGTAAAGACAGGTATAAAAACCAAAAACCAGAAGTAACGCCAGGGGTGATAAAATAAATGCGGGCGCGAGGTAAAAAATTCGCCTACAAAATGTGCAGCAAGAAATGATATCACAGCACCAGTTAAAAGGTTTTTCAAATCATGCGTAAAATTCAAAAACACCCATACAATAAGCGCAAAAATAAAAAATACAAACTTTGCTTTCACCTGAATGCTCCTATTACTATATCTTTATATGTATTTCCCTGTAAAACGGTCCTTACTGCGGGAAGAAGCGTATACTGCTCTATCGATGGCAGAAGCATAATCCCTCCGATTATGCACAGCAGGGCCAGAAACAACATTGCAAACTGCATTGATAAAGGAACCTCTTTTATCTTGCTAAATTTTTCATTCAACTTACCTAAAAACACATATTTCTGAACCTTCATAAAAGAAGATAGCGTCAATATGCTGCCTATTACAGCCCAGAAACCCAACCAGGGCCTACCTGCCTCGACACATGCTATTATAATAATAAATTTACTCCAAAAACCGTTAAACGGAGGTATTCCGGCAATAGACATAGAAGCTATGAAATTAGTATTTGCAGTAACGGGAAGGCGTTCTCTTAAACCACCCATATTTTGCAAATCTCTCGTTTTTGCCGCATATTCTACAGAACCGGAAGTTAAAAATAATAACGACTTAAAGACCGAATGATTAAAAAGATGGAACAATCCACCCATAATTCCTAATGGAGTTCCAAGTCCTATGCCAAGCATTATATACCCAACCTGGCTTATGGAGTGATAGGCAAGAAGCCTTTTAAAATCCCACTGACCCAATGCCAGTAAAACCCCAACCAGCATTGAAGTAACTCCCAGAAGAATAAAGACTCCGAGAACATTTTCTGAGATTCCAAAAATATTAAAGAACATCCTCACAATCACATATATTCCAAGCGCTTTAATAACAACACCTGAAAGAGCCGCCGATATCGGAGCCGGAGCTGAAGGATGCGCGTCTGGAAGCCAGGCATGAAATGGCACCAGAGCAGCTTTAAGACCAAAACCCATAAGCAATAATACCGCTGCAAATTTTACCACAGCTGCATTATCAGCAACAGATAAAAAACTACTTAAATCAGCCATATTAAGAGTCGAAGCATATGAATATAAAAGACCTATAGAAAGAAGAATAAATAACGATGCCACTGAACTCATAACCATATATTTAAAGGAGGCTTCCAGCTCATCCATCTCAGTTCCATACGCAACGAGAGCATAGCTTGCAACTGAAGCTATTTCAAGAAATACAAATAGATTAAATAAATCTCCGCTGAGGATTACCCCATTCATGCCGGCAAGCATAAGCAAAAATAGCGTATGAAACTTCCACTTCGAGGTAAATTTATCCATATACCTTATAGAGAAAATAACTATAGCAAACGAAATCAGATTAACAGTTACCAGCATAAAGCTTGAGAGTCCGTCTAAAACAATAGAAATCCCAAATGGCGGCCGCCAACCCCCTACCTCATACACCAAAACAACATATTGATGCACAAGCTTAAGCGTATAAAAAGATGCCGAAACAAGCAGTGTCGAAACCGCTATACTAATATAATCAGATAATTTTTTATATTTACTGCGCGCAAGAAGCGAATTTAAAAATGCCCCGGCAAGCGGAAGCACAGTAAATAACGGAAGTATATCGGTATTTATCCTCAACCTCTTAATCTCCTTATTTTGGTAATATCAAACGTCTTATATTTTTCATAAATTCTGATTGCAATAGCTATAATAAGAGCAGTTGTAGCAAGAGATATTACAATAGAAGTCAGAACCAAAGCTTGAGGCAACGGATCAACCATATTCTTGATCTCCTGCCCCGGAGAAAACAGCGGCGAGCGTCCGTTCATCTTATAACCAATTAAAATCAAAAAGAGGTTTACAGCATACTCACAGATGATTATACCTATAATAATCTTAATCAGGTTTCTTTTTCGCAATATACAATAAAGTCCTATAGCAAAAAATATGAAATTCAAGAAATAAATACTCATTCCTCACCCCCGCCTGTAACGCGGAGCAATATCAAAACAAGAAATATTGCAAAAAGCCCTGATGAAACCTTGATTGCAATTGCAATATTTGAAAGCGGAATAGTTCCGGCTGAAAATATGCTGAAAGGCTCTCCTTTGGATACAAACCAGTCGTAAAAGAAATAGCCGCCCAGGAAACCTAAGAGCGCAATCCCCAGAAACATTATCGCACCAATACTCTCAAATAGAGCCAGATATGCCTTGGGAATCCTTTTGTAAAGCTCATCCTTGCCGTAAGCAAGCATAAGATTAACAAATGAGAGCGCAATTATTACTCCTCCAGCAAAACCTCCTCCTGGCGAAACATGCCCATGCAGAACAATATATATTCCATAAATAAATATAAACCCGACTGTAAGCCTGGTTACTGTCTTTACTATTAAACTCATTCCTTTTTCTGTCTCAGAGCTCATCTGATATATCCTCTTCGTCTATCTCTTTTCTCCCCTTTTTTCTTATTACTGCAAGAACAGCAACAACTGCAGCGAAAAGAACCGTAGCCTCACCTAAGGTATTATAGGCCCTGAATCCCAACAATATCGAAGTAATAAGGTTTGTAGCCTGTGTTTTATCTAAACCTTCCGTGAGATAATATCCGGATACACGCATAGCCGGGCTGCCGAACTGGGGAAGTTGCTTTAAGCAAATATAACTAACAGAGAGAAAAACGACCAGGAAAACAAGAGTCAGAACTGTATTAAAAAACCATCTGCCTGATATTGAAAAAGGCAAATCCCTTCTTATGGTTGCACGAATTAATACGACAAGAAGGAATATCTCAACCACAAGCTGGGTTATCGCTATATCCGGAGCTTTAAGAAACAGAAACATAATACACAAACCCAACCCGGCAGCACTTACCGCAACAACGGAAGAAAGTAAATCCTTTATTTCAACAGCCATGAACGCTGCTATAATCATAAATAGCATTAGTAAGTTCAGCTCTAGCATTTATTTTACAATTTTAAAAATTAGAACCAATATTCCTATCAAACACCAGACTAAATATGTCGGCAAAATTCCGTTGTGAAGGTAACGCAATAATTTTATGACAATAAACACAAACTTTAAACACATTTCATATATATCAAATATCTTTTTTTCAGCAAGTTTATATACTTTTGTAAGGATAGGCATATCCATAACCTGATTGTAAAGCTCTGTTGCCCGGGGCCTAAAATCATCAGAAATATCTTCGCCGCCTATGAATGTACTCCCGAAACGAACTTTTACCTTTGAAAACAAAAATATCATAACGCCTAAAACAATACCGGCAATTAAAAGCACTGTTGCTATTCCCGGCGACCAGGCGCCATATAGAGAATTAATAGGCAACGGATTTATAAGATATCTTAGAACAAATGTTTTTGCAAAGATCCCGAATAAAACACAGAATAAAGAGAGCGCAAGAACAGGAATAAGCATTGCTTTAGAGACCTCTTTTATATTTTTTGCAATTTTTGATTTCTGACCCAGAAAAATACCAAATATTACTTTGAGAAACGAAGCCAGGGTTAAGCCTGAACCTATCATTGCTAGAACAAGCGAAACTACATATAAAAATCTTAATGAAAAAGAATGCTCTGAATTAGTAAAACTTATAATTGTGGCTTGGTAAACCATCCATTTGGAATAAAATCCGTTAAATGGAGGCACACCTGAAATAGAAAAAGATGCAATAAGCATAGCAAGAAACGTAAGCGGCATAAAGGTGGCCAAACCGCCAAGCTCCGAGAGCTCAAGTGTTTTAGTCCTCTTTTCGACATTCCCGGCAGATAAAAACAGGCATGATTTATAAATAGCATGATTGAGCATATGAAATAGCCCGCCTATTATTCCTATGGGATGCAGAGTCCCGATACCCATAACCATATATCCCACTTGTGATACTGCATGATAAGCGAGAAGCTTTCTGACATTATGCTGCACAAGCGCCATCATAACCGCTGCAATTACGGTAAAAGCGCCTAATAAAACAAGTACAGGCCCTACCCAATGCACAGGAGATACTTTAAATATATCCATAACTGCCCTGCTTAATAGATATATCCCGAGCAACTTATCAATGCTTGCGGGAAGATAAGCAAGCGTCGGGAGAGAGGTGGTTGTTGAAATCTCTGGAATCCAGGTATGACACGGAAACGCACCCGCCTTTGTAAAAGCTGCAATAATAAAGGTAATCAGTGCTAAATTTACATATAAATTATTTGAAACCCCGCCAATAGAAGATGAGATTTTATCGATATTAAAACTCCCAGTTAAATTCCAAAGTATTGCAATGCCAAGCAGAAGAAATGCATCGGATGCGCCAACCATAATAAATGTCTTCTTTGCAGAAGAGGCGCTTTCAGGCGAGAGAAAGTTTATCAATAAATAGAGCGTTATCCCTAAAAAACCCCAACCCATAAGGAGTAAAAACAGGTTGTTGGTTAAAACGGTAAAATTAGAAACCCCAAGAGTCATAAGAAGAAGGGACAGGAATTTATGATATTGCGATTCAAAGTAGGCTGAGGAATAAATAGCGGTAAGTAAAGTAAAGAATCCAAAAAATATAAGTATAAATCCGTTAAGATTATCAATAGCAAAGTAATTCCCCAATTCAGGACGCATAATAAACGCAGCAATCTGAGATAAGAAAACCAAGGTTATCAGGAATATACCTATAAAAGAAACCGGCTTTTTAGATCTAATTGGAGAAAAAATAAAAATAAGCCCCGAAACAAACGGAACTATAAAAAGTAATGTTTCAAAAAAACTTATTTGCATAGTTTATCTTTGATTCTTTGCGTTTTCTCCTGCGAAAGCCTTATTAGTTCATCAGCAGACATAATTCTTTTATCATTCTGATAGACATATAACCTTTCGGTGCAACAGTAGCAAGGGTCAACAGCCGCTAAAATTATAACTGCATCTGCAATGTTTTGACCTATAACAGTTTTCTGATTAGTTGCGACATTCATAAAACTCGGAGCTCTCACTTTATGTCTCTGAGGAGAATTCGTAGCATCAGATTTAAGATAATGAAATACTTCGCCTCGCGGTGCTTCATGCCTCCCGATACCCTCGCCCATCGGAACCTCTTTTATGCCTGCATCAATTTCACCTTTGGGCATTTTTTTAAGACACTGTCTTATAATCTTTATCGATTCAAACTTTTCAAGTATTCTTACAAGAACTTTATCAAAAAGATCCCCGTTCTGGGTAACAATGATATCCCAATCTACTCTATCATAAACCGCATAAGGGTCATCTTTCCTGACATCAATACTGACTCCAGATGCACGGGCTATAGGACCCAATGCTGAATACGCTATTGCATCTTCTTTTGTCAAAATTCCGACCCCTTTGAGTCTAAGATGCAATACCGGATCATCAATAACTGCCTTTTTAAGCATCAATATTTTTGCTTCCAATTCCTGCAAACCTTTATATATCATAGGTATATCTTCATCGTCTATGTCTCTTCTTACTCCGCCAGGCTTCATCATCGCATAGTGGTTTCTGTTGCCTGATATCTGTTCAAAAATATCTAAAACTATCTCGCGATATTTCCAGCACCACATAAAAACTGTATTATAACCCAGAAAATGCCCCGCTAAACCAAGCCAAAGGAGATGACTATGCAGCCTTTCCAGCTCACCAATAATTGTCCTTATATATAATGCACGCTCAGGGACAACAACCTTTGCAAGATCCTCAACAGCATTCACATACGCAAATGGATGCGATGTCGAACAGATCCCGCAAATTCTTTCAACTACATAGGTAATCTGATCATAACTTTTCTGTTCACAAAGTTTTTCTATTCCTCTGTGGTTGTAACCGATATTTATTTCGATATCAATAACTTTTTCTCCTTCGACATGAAGTTTGAAAAATTCCGGCTCCTCCTGTAAAGGATGATAAGGCCCGATTGGTATGATAGTTCTAGAGCTCATAGTTCGTAGTTCATAGCTTTTTTATTAAACCCATTAACATTTTTACTAACTCCTCAACTCTATTATACAATTTCTCCATTTCTCTTTTTCAATATATTCTTGCATTTGGGCAATTGTTAAAAGAGGAACGCATTCTTGCGCAGAAGTTCTAGCTATCAATAAGAAATGCTTGAATTCCTTTTTAGTCCTTCCGCTACCCTCTGCAATATTCAGAGAGATTGATAAACTTGCTCTTCTTAGCTGGCTTGTAATTTCAAACCTATCCTCAGATGGAAAATACTTCGTTAAATTGTAAATATCATTGGCATAATTTAATGCTTTTTGATATACATCCAGTTTTTCAAAATCAAATGCCATTTTATATCTCCGAACTATGAACTAATTTTCTATGAACTTTTTTCGTCATGACGCAAGGGAAACTTACCTTTGGGCCAGTCTTCAGCTAAAAGCAACGGTTTCATGTTAGGATGCCCTATAAAATCAATACCTAAGAGTTCATGCATCTCCCGCTCTATCCACTCAACAGCCTTTATGTAAGGAGTGATGCTTACTATAGATACATCGCTTTTATCGATAGTAACTCTAACACTTATCAGTTGTCCTGTTTTATCGTCAGAAAAATGATAAAGTATCTCAAAGTTTTTTCTGGTATCAGAACCGCTTGCAATATTAAATCTTAATCCAAGCTCAAAAAACAGAAATAAAGCTACCTCTTTTATATCATTTTTTTCCTTCAAATCGAGGTAAATTCTGCGTTCATTATGTATATATATTTTCTCTATTTTTTGCCCGAATTTTGCTTTTAATTTCTCTAATACCTGCATTTACTTTTCACTTTTAACTTTTTACTTTTAACTTTTTAACTTCTCCATCCCCTTAAGAATACCTGCGATTATTGCCTCCGGTTTCGGAGGGCATCCCGGAACATAAACATCAATAGGAATTATTTCATCTACTGCTTGAGGGCAATTGTAACTATCTCTAAATATACCCCTGCCGCAAGAGCAGGCTCCCAGAGCAACGACAAGTATAGGTTTCGGCGCCTGAGCATAGACCTCTTTAACGCGCGGAATACACTTCATGTTCATAGAACCGGTGACCATTAAAACATCGGCATGTTTTATGCTCCCGACAAGCACAATGCCAAAACGTTCCGCATCATAACGCGGAGTAAGAACATCTATTAACTCGATGTCGCAGTTATTGCAGGAACCTGTTGACATATGAAAAACCCATGGTGATTTAAGCAGAAACTTTAATTTAAAGCTCATATCTTACATGCCTCCGAGAGCAAATATTACAGCAACAAGCGAAACAAAGCTTAATCGCATCCAGAAAAATCTTAACGCCTGGTCAACTCTTAATCTTGGATTAGTATTCCTTATAAGTGTAAATATTATAACAATCAAAGCTAATCTCAAAGTATCTATAAATATAGAATTAAGACTAAAGCCTCTCCAAAAACATGTCAGCATAAAGAGCGGTAAAATAGCAAAGCTCATTATTTTATTCAACCTAAATATTCCAAGTAAAGCTCCGGAATATTCTACAAGAGGCCCGGCAATAATCTCGGTCTCTGCTTCTGCGACATCAAAAGGCACAAGCCCTAATTTAGCCTGCATAACAAAAACCATCGCTGCAAATGCTATTGCACCTGAAATCGAATGTATCACTGATCCATTTTCAGCCTGATAGCGTACTATATCATATATCCTTATTTCTCCTGTTTTTATTATCGGTATAAGAATGGTAAGAATAAATACAAGCTCATAACCTAAGAGCAGTTTTATCTCTCTTGAAGCGCCCAGCGAAGCCAATGGGTTTGCGGATGCAAAACCACCAAGAATAAGAGATAACGCCGGAAGCGTAAGCAGATAAACAATTACAATCAAATCGCCCTGAAATCCGCAGGCTCCGATAATATTCGCTTTCCAAAGCATAAAGCCTGAAACCAGAAGCGATGAAAAACCTAAAAATGGAGCCAGAACAAACATAGCTTTATGAGCATTTCTTGGGATTATGACCTCCTTCCCAAAAAGCTTTAACACATCAACAAAGTTTTGATACCAGGGAGGCCCAACCCTATACTGTATGCGAGCAGTAATTTTTCTATCTACCCAAAACAGAATACCGCCAAGAATTGTAATAAAAAGAAAACCCGGAAATATTAGAAACTGGAATAGTAATTTCATACTCTTATCCAAAGCTTAGTTGTATGCACATAAAATCTCTCATGCACCTTATAAACTCCTTTTTCTGAATCTTCATCTACATCAATATATTTCAAAGCTCCCTCTTTTGGGCATGATCTTACGCAAAGCGGATCATTATCCAACCTATCCTGACAGTAATCACATTGCGCCTGTAGATATGGAATTACCTCCGGATAAATAGTACCGAATGGGCAGGCATAGCTACATGATTTACACGAAATACAACGCATATTATATCTTTTTACAACCCCACCATCTAACCGCTCGAGCGCATCTTTGGGGCAGGATAAAACACATGTTC
>CAZAPE010000050.1:0-11178 GCA_964487065.1 uncultured Planctomycetia bacterium
CCTTCAGTTATGCTGCGGTAAAAGAATCTCTGACTTAAAACAACAGCGGCTAAAACAAAAAGTATCACTAAAGCTATAAGTTCATTTTTTTTTGTTTTTATCTTTACCATGCTCATAGCTATACCAAATAGTCTCTGGGATCTGCTATTTTACCTTCCAAAGCGGAAGCAGCAACAGTAGCAGGCGAAGAGAGATATATAAAACTATTTGGATTTCCCATTCTTCCCTTAAAATTCCTGTTTGCCGTTGAAATAACAACCTCTCCATCCGCAGGGACACCCCCATGGGTACCAACGCAAGGCCCGCAACCGGGAGGCAAAACAATTGCCCCCGATGAGATAAATACCTCTAGATAGCCCATATTATACGCCTGCTCTAAAACTTCTTTTGAAATAGGCGCAATTATAAGACGGCTTTTTACGGTTTTACCTTTTAAAATTTTTGCCGCTACCTTTAAATCCTCTAATCGTCCATTAGTGCAAGTACCTATGTAGCCCTGATCTATACGTGTACCTAAAAGATTTTTTATATCAGTAACATTGTCCACCTGATGTGGTTTTGCAATCTGAGGAACGAGATTCGAAAGATCAAACTCTTTAACCCAATGGTAATTTGCACCGCTATCAGCGAAAACAGCACCTGGATTTATTTTTACTCTCTTTGCAATCCAGTTTTTAGTCTTATCGTCTGCCATCATTATCCCGGCTTTGGCGCCTAATTCTATCGCCATGTTGGATATTGTAAAACGGCCGTCCATATTTAAATTTTCTATTACCTCGCCCTCAAACTCTATTGCATTGTAAGTGCAGGAGCTTGCACCAAGAGCACCTATCACATAAAGAACCGCATCTTTTGCATACACTCCATCTTTTAATCGGCCATGAAGAACTATCTTTACCGTTTTTGGAACTTTAAACCAGTTTTTTCCTGTAGCAAGTATTATCGCAATATCTGTAGAACCCATGCCTGTTGAAAAACAATTTAGAGCCCCGTATGTGCAGGTATGGGAATCTGCTCCGGCAATCAGTCTTCCAGGATAGGCGTGTCCATGCTCCATAATTACCTGATGACATACACCTTCACCTTCAGCATAAATTATTGCACCGCTTTCGGCTGCAAAATCTTTCATCTTCCTGTGAATATTGGAAATACCGAGATTAGGAGACGGCACGCTATGGTCAATAACCATTGCATAATTACAAGGATTTTTCAGCTTCTTGAAACCAAGGGCACGAAAGGAATCAATAACTAAAGAGCTGGTGCCATCCTGGGAAAGGACAAAATCTACCTCGAGGGAAACAATATCTTCAGCTTTAACATCTCTACCTGATTTGATACTGAAAATCTTCTCTGATACTGTTTTCGGATTAGCCATTTAGAAATTCTTTTATTTTTTTTACGCCGGCTTCGATTTCTTCAATCGAAGTAGCATAACTTAGGCGCACAAAATCATCACACCCGAATGGTTCTCCAGGTATAACACCTACAAGTTTTTCATTTAACAGCCTTTCTGCAAAAGCAAAAGAACCAATCCTTGCCTCTGATATATCAAGAAAAAGATAAAAGGCTCCGTCGGGTTTCAAAAAATTAATTTTATTCTCTATAAGACCTTTAACCAAAAAATTTCTTCTTTTTTTAAATTCATTTTTTAAGAAAACAAACCAATCTTTATCGATATTTAAAGCTCTTAATGCTGCCATTTGGGATACAGAACAGGCATTGGATGTCGTTTGACCCTGAATTTTTTTTATCTGAGCTGCTACATCAAGGGGCGCAGCAACCCAACCGATTCTCCAGCCAGTCATTGAAAAAGATTTTGAAACACCGTTTATAGATATAGTACGGCTCAATATCTCTTGCGATAAAGAACCTATAGAAATATGCTCACAGTCATAAACAAAATGCTCGTAAATCTCATCACTTATAACCGTAATATCATGTTTACACACGATATCTGCAAGTTGTGCTATTTCAGATTTCCTCCACACATAACCCGTAGGATTGGTAGGAGTATTTAAAATAATAGCTTTTGTTCTTTTTGTAATTGCAGCCTCTATTTTTGAGAAATCAGGACAAAATAAATCTTCTTTCTTCGCCTTGACAACAACAGGGACTCCAGAAGCCAATTTAACCATCTCCGGATAACTTAACCAGAAAGGAGATAAAATAATAACTTCATCTCCGGGGTCTAATATCGCAATCAGGGAGTTGTAAATAGCCTGTTTCGCCCCGCTTGATACCACTATCTGTTCTGGAGAATAAATTAAGTTGTTTGCACTCTTAAATTTATATGATATAGCCTCTCTAAGATCTGTTATTCCTGCTACGGGAGTATATTTTGTAAACCCTTTATCTATAGCCTCTTTTGCGAATTCTTTCACTACATCGGGTGTATCAAAATCAGGTTCTCCAGCTGCAAAATTTATGACTGGTTTATTTTCTTTTTTTAATTTCTTAATAAGCGAAGTGATTTTTAAGGTTTGGGAATCTGCAATCTCTTGGACTATTTTTGAAACTTTCATAAAAAGCAGCTCTTAAGAAACCTGTTTTCTCTATCAGTTGCTACAAAAGAGAACAATAAACAATTACTTTTTACCTTTTAAAAACCCCTTTAATCCGTCAAAAAAACCTTTTTTCTTATCTTCTTCTTTATCAGTGGTGTCTTTTTTGAGGACAGGTTCTTTTTCTTTCTTCTCTTTTCTTATTTTCTTCTTTTCTTTTGTCTTCTCGCTAACGGCTTCCTTTTTAATCTTCTCCTCTTCGACTTTAACCTCTTCCACTTCAGGAGCTAACTGTTCTTCTGCCATCTTCCTTTTTTTCTCAAGCCTCTTAAACCTATTCTTTTTCTTTTCTTCAATAATCTCTTCTTTAATTTTAGTAAATTCTACGATTGAAACCAGGGCATTATCACCATGCCTTTTTCCAACTTTGATTACTCTGGTGTAACCTCCATTAATACCATTAAACCTCGGTGCTATATCATTAAAGAGTTTCTGGACGAGAGTTCTATCCTGTAAATATCTAAAGGCTTCTCTCCTGGAAGCTATATCCTGTTTTTTTCCAAGCGTTATTAATTTCTCAACTGCTCTAGAAAGTTCTTTTCCCCTTACATTAGTTGTTTTTATTTTTTCGTTTTTAATCAGCGCTATAAGCAAACTTTTAATAAGCGCTTTCCTTTGATCCGCCGGTTTACCAAGCTTAGATCTTCTTTTACGATGTCTCATCTTTTTACTGCCTCCTCATCTATTTTTTTCTTAATATCTTCATGAAGCTTCATTCCAAATGAAAGTCCCATCTTTTTTAAAATATCATTTAACTCATTTAAAGATTTTTTCCCAAAATTGCGGTGTTGAAGAAGTTCCGGCTCTGTCTTAGTTACCAGTTCGCCTATTGTCCTTATGCTTGCTTCTTCAAGGCAGTTTGCGCTTCTGACAGAAAGCTCAAGTTCGGAAATAGACATTTTCATCTTGTCCATAAGGCTTTCATCAAATCCATCCTCTATAACTTCATCCTCCTCTTCAACAACTTCACCAAGCACCCCAAAAACATCTAAATGTCTCTGTATGATATACGAGGCATACACAAGAGCCTCTTTAGGCTCAACTCCGCCATTAGTCCATATCTCGATAATTAGTTTCTCATAATCAGTTATTGCTCCGACACGCGTATTTTCAACCTCAAAATTCATTCTTGTTACCGGTGAAAACAAAGAATCAACAGCTATGAAACCTATAGGCATATCTGTTTTCTTATTCTTTTCTGAAGAAACCCAGCCTCTTCCTTTTCCGACTTCCATCTCGATATTTAATTTAGTGTTCTCCGTCATAGTCAGGATATGATGATCTGGATTTATAATCTCAACAGTATCATCTGTAATAATATCTTTTGCTTTATACTCTTTTTTCTTCTCGCCTTTAAGAGTAATTACTTTGGTACTGCTTGTATGCGACTTCAAGACAAGACCTTTTATATTTAGAATTATCTGTGGCATATCTTCCAATATCCCTGGAATTGTAGAAAATTCATGCTGTACTCCTGCCATCTTAATAGCAGTTACCGCACTACCTTCAATAGAAGACAACAGAACCCTTCTTAAAGAACTTCCTACTGTTACGCCATAGCCACGTTCAAATGGCTCTGCGACAAACTTTCCGTAATTAGATGAATATGTTTTTTCGTCACATATTATTTTAGCTGGCATTGCAAAATCTCTCATCCTTACTCCCATAAACAAGCCTCCTTTTTATCGGGAATAAAATTCCACTATAAATTGTTCCTGTATAGGTAATACAATATTTTCTCTTTTAGGTAGCTGCAAAACTTTACCCTCAAGCTTTTCTTTGCTTAATTCTAACCACGCTGGAATAGGCCTATCTTCGCAAAGCTCCAAATTATTCTTTATAAGCTTTCTTGATGCTTCTCTGTTCTTTATAGTAATTACATCCCCTGATTTAACAAGGCAAGATGCAATATTTACTCTTCTGCCATTTAAATATATATGCCCATGGCTTACTATTTCACGCGCCTGCGCCCTGCTTAGCGCCAGATTTAGCCTGAATACCACATTATCAATACGTCTCTCCAGAAACTGGAGTAGAATTTCACCCGTGATACCTTTTATCTTTGCGGCAGAATGATAATACTTCTTCATCTGCCTCTCGCTTATGCCATACATTCTTTTAACTTTCTGTTTTTCCCCTAATCTAATACCATAGTCAGAATGCCTAATCCTTTTCTTTCCATGTTGACCAGGCAAGCTATTTCTCTTTTCCTGGGCACATTTGTCAGCCAGACAACGCCTGCCTTTTAAAAACAGCTTCATTCCTGCTCTACGGCATAGCTTACATATACTCTCTCTATTTTTTGCCATTATTATCCTCCTTAAACCCTTCTTCTTCCGGGAGGCCTGCAGCCATTATGCGGTATCGGAGTAACATCTTTTATTGCTTTGACGTTAAGCCCCGCTGCCTGAAGCGCCCTAACAGCTGTCTCCCTACCAGATCCAGGACCTTTTATATACACAATAATTTCTCTCATTCCGTATTCCATAGCATTTTTAGCTGCATTCTTAGCGGCTATTTGAGCTGCAAATGGAGTAGATTTTCTAGTACCTTTAAAACCTGCAACACCTCCGGTAGACCAAGCTAAAACACGACCCTCTTTATCTGTAATAGTTACCATTGTATTATTGAAAGTTGCTAATATATGTGCAATACCAGTTGGCACTTGCCTGGTAATCTTTTTCTTTCTGGTTCTTCTCTTTTGCTGCGCCATAAATTATTCCTCCTTGTTTACCTTCTTAGTAACAATACCGCGTCTAGGCCCTTTTCTTGTCCTGGCATTTGTCCTTGTCTTTTGACCCCGCAATGGAAGCCCTAGCTTATGCCGTATACCCCTGTAAGAGCCTATCTCTATTAAATGCCGCACGTTCTGTTGTACTTCCCTGCGCAATTCACCTTCAACTTTTATGTTTTTCTGTATATAGTCAGTTAGCCTGGCTACCTCTTCATCGCTTAAATCATCGGTTTTCTTGCCGGGATCAATACCCGTATTACTTAAAATTTCTGCTGCCCTATAACGTCCAATACCGTATATATAGGTTAATGCAATCTCTACCCTTTTCTGTTTCGGAAGTTCAACTCCTATAATTCTTGCCATACATTACCTCCCGTAATAAAATTAAAAATTAAATATCAAATATAAAATATTTTCAACTCTTTTCTGCCTGATATTAGTTTTTGATTTTTTATTTTCCATTTTTAATTTTACTATCATCCCTGTCTCTGTTTATGTTTCGGATTAATACATATAACTCTAACTACACCCTTTCTTTTAATAATTTTACATTTGTCACACATTTTTCCAACCGAAGATCTTACTTTCATATCAAATACCTCATTTTCTATAAGTTATACGCCCTCTCGTTAAATCATAAGGAGACAGCTCTAAGAGAACTTTATCTCCCGGCAACATTTTTATATAATGCATACGCATTTTTCCTGAAACATGGGCTAAAACAACATGTCCGCCTTCAACTTCAACCTTAAACATTGCATTAGGCAAAGTCTCCAAAATTTTACCTTCAACTTTGATTGCTTCTTCTTTAGCCATTTTAAAAATCCGTCAGAATTTGTGCTTTTTCCCCGGATATCAGCACAGTATGCTCAAAATGAGAAGATAATTTTCTATCTTTCGTAACCGCCGTCCAGCCGTCATTAAGAATCTCGACTTCATCTTTGCCTTCGTTTACCATCGGCTCTATCGCAAATACCATACCGTTTCTTAAAACCGGACCTTCACCTGATATCCCGAAATTGGGTATCTCCGGCTCCTCATGCAAAGCCTTTCCTATTCCGTGTCCGACAAATCTTTTCACCACAGAATAACCTTTTTTTTCTACGTAGCTCTGGATAGCAGATGATATATCTCCCAATCTATTGCCTGCAACTGCCATCTCTATCCCAACATCAAGCGCTTCTTTTGTAGTATTTATCAATCTTACTGCGCTATTGGAAATTTTTCCGACAGCAAAAGTAACTGCTGTATCACTGTAAAAACCTTTATATTCAATGCCGATATCTATACCTGCGATATCACCCTCTTTAAGCATCCTTTCAGAGCTGGGTATACCGTGAACAACCTCATTATTTATGGATGTGCATATATTTGCCGGGTATCCCCTGTAGCCCTTAAAAGCAGATTTACATTTATACTCTTTAATTAACTCCTCGGCAAATTTATCAAGCTGCGCAGTACTTACTCCTGGAACAACTTTTTTACTTAGTTCTTTCATAATCTGAGCCAGAATTAAACCTGCTTCTTTGATACATTTTATTTCCAAAGCAGTTTTTTGCAGTATAGCCATAGTAAATATATCAACCATTTTTAATATCCATTTGTGCTAATTTCTCTTCCACAATTTTCAATACATCCTTTGCCGCTAAATCACCTGAAACTTTAAACAGAGAACCATTTTCTTTGTAAAAATCGTTTATTTTCTGAGCCTGTTCCAGATATACCTCAAGACGCCTTTTTATTGTCTCTTCTTTATCATCTTCCCTCTGGTACAACTCGCCTGCACAGCGATCGCAAACGCCATCTTCCTGCGGCGGAGAATACTTAATATGATAGTTTGCATTACAATGCAGACATATTCTTCTACCGCTTAAACGTTCTAATATAACATCCGTACTGGCTTCTAAATATAGAACAAGTTCAATTGTTCTTGATATTTGATTTAATAAATTAACCAGCCCTTGAGCCTGATCTAAAGTCCTCGGGAAACCGTCTAATATAAAACCTTTTTCTGTATCTTTATGCTTCAACCTCTCTTTTACCATTTCCAATACTACTGAATCCGGAACCAGCTCTCCTTTTTCTACATAACCTCTTACCTCTTTTGCTACCCGACTTACATTATCCTTAATTATCTCCCTGAACATATCCCCTGTTGATATATGCGGAACCTTAAGTTTACGCGCTAAAAGATCTGCCTGAGTTCCTTTGCCAGAACCGGGAGGGCCCAATATTATCAAATTCATATATCTCATTATCTCCTGCCTCTTATTCTTCCTTTGCGCATGAAACCTTCATACTGCCTCATAAGCAGCTGTGACTCTAATTGCCTCTCTGTATCAAGTAAAACACCAACAATAATCAACAACCCTGTACCACCAAAAAAACTTGCTACTAAATATGGGATATGCAGCAGGCTTGAAATAACAGAAGGAAGAACGGCAATAATAGCAAGAAAAACAGCTCCGGGAAGTATAATTCTTGTCATAATAAAATCCAAATAATCAGAGGTGTTTTTCCCCGGCCTTATTCCGGGTATAAAACCACCGAACTTCTTCATATTTTCGGAAACATCAGCAGGATTAAAAACAAGCGCTGTATAAAAGTAGCTGAAGAAAATTATTAAACCGCTATAAAGAACATAATAAACTATGTTCTCTTGACTGAAGATAGAAACAATCTTTTTTACAATATCATTCTGTATAAAACCGCCTATGGTTGCCGGAAACATAAGCACTGATTGCGCAAATATTATCGGTATAACTCCAGCCTGGTTGATTCTTAAAGGTATATATGTACTTTGGCCCCCGTAAACTCTCCTGCCTATAACACGGCGCGCATACTGCACAGGTATTTTTCTTTGACCCTGTGTCAATAAAACTACTGCTACAACAACAAGAACAAGCATTACAGCCATAAGTACAAGAGTAAACGGCATTATCTGCCCTCTTTTAGTTAACTCGAACAACTGAATAAGCGCCGCAGGAATACTGGAAATAATACCTGCTGTAATTATAATAGATATGCCATTACCGATTCCAAACTCGGTTATCTGCTCACCCAGCCAGACTATAAACATAGTCCCTGTTGCAAGAGTTAAAACAGTTATGAAACGAAATGCCCAGCCAGGATTTAAAACTATCTGATAGCCCTGGAAAAATTCAGGCTTCTCAAGCCAGAGGCTTATAAAAAATGCCTGGAAGAGCGTAATTATTACTGTGAGGTAACGTGTATACTGATTGATCTTCTGCCTTCCTTGGTCTTCGTGGGCTATTTTCTCAAGCGCCGGCACGACAGGAGTCAATACCTGTAATATAATAGAAGCTGAGATGTATGGCATAATTCCGAGAGCAAAAATAGTAAGCCTCTGCATTGCGCCGCCGGTAAACATATTTATCATTCCAAATAATGTTCCACCTGCAGTATCTGTTAAGCTTTTAAAGAACTCTGCTAATGCCTGCCCATTTATTCCTGGAGTTGGAATAAATGCACCCATCCTATAAACAGCGACAAGACCAAGAGTTATAAGAATCTTTCTTCGTAAATCCTTTATTTTGAATGTATTAAGAATAGCTGCAATCATATTATGCCTTTAATTGTATTGCTTTACCCCCGCAATCTGCAATCTTTTTTTGTGCTGATTTACTGAAAGCATGCACTGAGATTTGCAATTTCTTTTCAATTTTACCATCGCCAAGTATTTTAACCTTAATTTTTAAGTCTTTTATTAAATTTGCATCTTTTAATTTCTGGAGCGTAACCTCATCTCCTTCGTTAAAAATTCCCAGATCTGAAATGTTTAAAATCTGATACTCAGTTCTAAATCTTTTATTATTAAACCCCCTTTTGGGAATCCTGCGGATCAAAGGCGTCTGTCCGCCTTCAAAATAAAGACCGATATCGGGACTGCTTCTCTGCCCCTGTCCATTCATACCCCGAGTTGAGGTTTTACCATGACCAGAACCAACACCCCTACCGACTCTTTTTTTCTTTTTCCTGGAACCCTTAGGCACATTTAGATCATGCAGCTGCATCTTTCACCTCTTCCTTTTCTAAAACCTGCGGCAATTTTTCTTCTCTACCGAAACGTAATTGCATAAAACCATCTATTGTTGCGCGAGCCAAATTTACAGCTGTAGGAGAACCTTGCGACTTAGTCAATATATCTTTTATCCCGGCCATCTCGCATATAGCTCTTACTACTCCTCCTGCAATAACTCCGGTACCTTGAGACGCAGGTTTTAGCATAACTTTTGAAGCGCCAAAGTTTCCTGTTACTTCATGCGGTATTGTATAACCCTTCAAGGGTACAACATGTATATCTCTATGCGCATATTTAATACCTTTCTTTATTGCGCTGGCAACTTCCGGTGCTTTACCAAGCCCAACGCCAACTTTGCCATGTCCATCCCCTATAGTAACTAAAGCATTAAACGAAATCGCTTTACCGCCTTTATGGACTTTTGTTACTCTGTTAATCCCTATTACTTTCTCTTGAAACGAACCATCCTGCTCTTCAAACACAATAATCCTCCTTAAATGAGTCCCGAATCTGGTTGCGGAACAAATTTTCCCTTGAGGGGACTTGCTTTTTTAAACTTATAATCATACCCATATCAATACCTTTAGAATTCAAGCCCCGCCTCTCGCGCAGCATCTGCAAGAGCCTTTAATTTTCCATGATATTTACAACCGCCACGGTCAAAAACGGCCTTTTTTATTCCTTTTTCTTTTGCCTTCTCGCCCAAAAATTTTCCAACAACTTTAGCAGCTTCAATATTACAGCCCGCTTTAATCTTACTCTTAATCTCAAGCATTAAAGAAGATACCGCAAGCAACGTTTCTGCCTTTATATCATCTATCAGCTGAGCATATATATAATTAGCGCTTTTATAAACACTTAGTCTTGGCCTTTCTAAGGTACCTATTATCCTTCTTCTTACTCTATCATGCCTTTTAGAACGTCCTAACCTTTTTTTCTTAATCTTTGTTGAAATACCCATTTTATTTAACCCCTGATTTACCGGCTTTCTTCCTTACGTATTCGCCTCTATATCTTATACCTTTACCTTTATATGGCTCCGGAGGGCAAAATGCCCTTAGCTCTGCAGCCGTCTCTCCGACTTTTTGTTTATCTATACCTTTCACAGTAATATTAATAGGCTTTGGAACCTCTATTGTTATACCTTCCGGTATTTTATAATCAACAGCATGAGACAAGCCTATCTGCAGAGAAAGAGTCTTACCTTTAACCTGCGCTCTGTATCCGACACCAATAATATCCAACTCTTTTATGAATCCATCTGTTACGCCAATAATCATATTTTTTATCAAGGAGCGAGTTAACCCCTGAAAAGCACGGATCTTTTTCTCATCACCGGATCTTAGAACAGAAATAATATCATCTTTAATACTCAAAGAGATGCCTTCGGGCATATTGAAATTCAAACGGCCGCGTGGCCCCTCTACTAAAACATTATTCCCTTCTAAGCTTACTTTAACTTTAGCTGGAATCTTTATCGGTTTTTGACCTATTCTAGACATCTCTCACCTCAATATACATAACAGATTACTTCTCCTCCGACATTTTCCTTCCGTGCCTCAACATCAGAAAGAATACCCTTGGAAGTTGTTAATATCGCAACTCCAACGCCATTTAGCACCTTTGGAATCTCATTCTTATCAACATATACCCTGCGGCCTGGTTTTGATATTCTCTTTATATCTATTAGTGCAGGAGTTTTAGAACCAAGATACTTTAAATAAACCCGTATCAGGCCCTGCTTATTATCCTCAAAAAACTTATACTCTTGGATAAACCCCTCTTTTTTCAATACCTCCATAATACTAAGCAGCATTTTCGATGATTTTAAATCAACCTTT
>CAZAPE010000051.1:0-7854 GCA_964487065.1 uncultured Planctomycetia bacterium
TGATAGCTTTGTCTATCTCTTTTTTTGAAAAGTTTTTCTTACTGTATTCAAGACATTTCTTATACAAGGATATCCCGGTAGCAGTGACTAAGGCGGCAGCGCTGCCCCCTCCAGGAGCCGGAACTTTTTTTCCCAACTCTTTTAAATACCCTCTCAGAGATAAACTTATTATTGACTGCATTAGAACAACCCCCGGTATTTAGAGTTTTTATATTCTACATCCTCAAGCAGCGAATGCTCCGGTAATCCAGGAAGAAGCAGCATTTTACCTGCAATTGCTATCACAAATCCGGCGCCGTTTGCAATCATGATATCCGAGAGCTCCAGATTCCAATCTCTTGGGAAACCTAAAACTTTACGGTCATGGGTTAATGAAAACTGCGTTTTTGCTATATTTACAGGCAAATGGTTAAAGCCTTTTTCTTTTAAATATTTTAATTTACTGACGCAACTCTTTGTATAACCAACATCAGAAGCTCCGTAAATATTCTTCGCTATAATGTTTATCTTTTCTTTAAGGTCTATATTTAAAGGATACGATTGTTTCTGCTTTGATTGTTTTTCTTTTATTCTTGCAAGCACTTTTCCGGCTAAATCCATACCGCCAGCTGCGCCTTTTTGAAAAACTTCTGACACGGCAACATCGGTCATAAGAAAATTTTGACAATATTTTGATAAAGATAGGATATCTTTATCTTTATCAAAGGCAAACCTATTTATACAAACAACGCTTTTAAGCCCAAAACTTTTTACGATGTTCACATGGTGCTCTAGATTTTGAAGTCCATTTTTAAGATCTGATATATCAGTAATATCGTCTTTATCGCCTAATCCCGAATGATATTTTAATGCCCGCAAAGAAACAACAATCACAACGCAATCAACTTCAAATCCCGCTTTTCTTGCTACTATATTGATAAATTTTTCTAACCCCAGATCAGAACCAAAGCCGCCTTCAGTTATAACGTAATCGCTCAAGCCCAGAGCAATCTTTGTCGCGATAAGACTGCTATTTCCGTGAGCAATATTCCCAAAAGGCCCTGTATGCATTAATACCGGATTGCCGCAATAACTCTGAATAAGATTTGGTTTTAAAGCATCCTGCAACAACATATGCAAACCTGAAATCACTTTTAAATCTTTCGCGTAAACAAAATCGCCTTCCTTATTGTACGCAACAATAACATTGTCAAGCATTTTTTCTAAATCACGCTCATTTTTAGAAAGCGCAAGTATTGCCATTATTTCGGAGGCTGCCGTTATTGAAAATGAGCTTAAACGCATTGTCGCCTCATTATTAAAGGCTAATCCGGTTTTTATTTTCCTTAATGACCTGTCATTGATATCAATGACTCTATTTATCAAAATCCTATCTTTATCTATGCCAAGCCTGTTTCCCCAGTAAATGTGATTGTCTACAACAGCCGCAAGTATATTATGGGCATAAGCAACGGCATGGGAATCTCCTGTAAAATGCAGGTTTATATTCTCGAACGGATGCAAACGAGATTTTCCTCCTCCTGCCGCACCACCTTTAACGCCAAATACAGGCCCAAGAGAAGGCTGCCTGAGGCAAAGCGTTGTTTTTTTATTTAACGCACAAAGCGCATCAAGAAGCCCGATTGAAGTGGTAGTCTTACCCTCGCCATGAGGCGTAGGATTAATTGAAGTAACGAATATTAATTTGCCCTCTTTTTTATGCTTTAATCTATCTGTAACTGCAATATTAATTTTTGCGCAACAATCCCCGTATAAGGAATACTCTTTAGTTTTTAAATCCAATTTTTTCAGAATTTGCAGTATATTTTTTACCTTCATATCTCTATAACCTCAATGAGTTCAACCTCATTTTTATCTCCATAATAGGATATACTAAGGACGTAAAATTTTAAATCATAATCTTTATATTCAGGAAAAATTTTCAGAAAAACACAAGATGTTTTGCTTATTTTTTTTAGCTTCTTACTGTTTACCGCCTCATAAGGCGCACCGAAATTAAAGTTTCTCCTTGCTTTTACTTCTATAAAATAAATAATATTATTTTTTTCGGCAATAATATCGATTTCACCACAATAGGATTTGAAATTCCTTTTTATTATTTTAAAGCGCCTTTTCTTTAACCAGTCACACGCTCTGTCTTCAGCATGCCTGAAAAAACTTTTATCTTTTCTTTTTAAAAAGGAAAACATCATTAACAGGAGAGAAACTTTTTCTATGAATTGACGAAGCGCCAAAACGCTTTAATGCCTTTATATGTTCCGGAGTCCCATAGCCTTTATTTTTTTTAAAATTATACATGGCAAAAATCTTATGCATAGAATCCATGATTCTATCACGGGTAACTTTCGCTACTATTGAAGCCGCTGAAATAGAGAAACAGCTCCTATCCCCGCCTATGATAGAAATCTGCTCAATATCAATATCTAAGCTGATATTGCCATCTATTAGAATTATTTCCGGCTTCCTTGGCAGAGCAAGGACGGCATTTTTCATCGCTAATCTTGTAGCCTGTAAAATATTAATTTTATCGATCTTTTTATTGGAAACTCCTGCAAATGAAGTGCACCCCAAATTAAAAATTTTTTGATAAACCTTGTCTCTTTTCTGAGCAGATAAGAGCTTGGAGTCTTTGACCTCGTCAGCGAAATAGTAATCCCTTTTTTTTAAAACCTCTACATCAAATAATACTGCCCCTGCAACAACAGGCCCAGCAAGCGCGCCCCGGCCAACCTCATCAACGCCTGCAATTAGAAGTTTACCCTGTTTGATCAGAATCTTCTCTATTTTCTTCTTCCTTCTGGGTAGTAAAAATTATCTTTTCTTTTACTTTAGTAGCTCTCTTACCGATTCGTTTTTTAAGATAGTAGAGTTTTGCTTTGTTGACCTTACCTCTACGTATAATCTCTACCTTATCAATCAAAGCTGAATGCATACTGAAAATCTTCTCAACGCCTTCGCCATAGCTGATCTTTCTTACCCTAAAAGTAGCGCCCATTCCGGACCCTTTCTTTGAAATCACCACCCCTTCAAATATCTGCACTCTGGTACGCTCTGCTTCCTTAAACTTTGTATACACTTTCACAGTATCGCCAACAGCAAAATCAGAAATATCTTTTTTACCATACTTTTTTTCAACTTCCTTCATAAGTTCTTTCATTTTCTCCTCCTAGTTTTAAACGTTAATAATATTTATTTAACTGATATAATATATTTTTTATATAAATCAGGACGAACCTTCTTTGTTTTTTTCTCTGCTTCTCTCAACCTAAAGGCCTCTATCTTTTTATGATTACCATCTAAAAGCACGCCGGGAACCTTAAAACCCCTATAATTCTCAGGACGTGTATACTGCGGATACTCAAGCAAATTGTTTTCAAAGGATTCCGATATATGGGCGTCTTTATTGCCTATAACATCAGGAAGCACTCTGACAACAGAATCTATAACTACCATAGCAGGTAATTCCCCGCAGGTAAGTATATAATCGCCGATAGAAACTTCCAAATCTACTCCGTACTCCTTCACTCTTTCATCAACACCTTCATAATGTCCGGAAATCAATATAAGATGCCTTTTTTTAGACAACCTCTTTACCATATTCTGATTTAATCTTTTTCCTCCCGGACTCAAAAGGATAACATAAGAATCATTTTTTTTCAGCTCATCTAGCGCTTTAAATATAGGCTCCGGCTTAAGAACCATACCCGGACCACCGCCGAAAGGCCTATCATCAACTGTCTTGCGTTTATCAAAAGTCCATTTTCTTAGATTATGCAAATTTACGGCCACAATATTTCTCTCCTGGGCGCGCTTTAATATCGAATCTGAAAGAACAAATTTAAACATTTCCGGAAATAATGTTAAAACATCGATGAACATTTTATTTTTTCTTTTTTATTGCCTTTTTGAATTCGGAAGGATCGATGCCGTTCTTCTTAAAAAGAGAGTTTACTCTTTCGCTTGCCTGAGCCCCTTTCTTTAACCATTCCATAACTTTTGCTTTATCAACATTGATACGCGATTCCTCATCGCTGGGGTCATAATATCCAAGCTGATCTATGAACCTTCCATCTCTTGCCGCCCGAGAATCTGCAACAACGATACGGTAATGCGTACTTTTTTTCTTACCAACTCTTCTTAAGCGAATTTTTACTGCCATTCTTACCTCCTTTAAAAAACAATTAATCATCCTTTACTCTTTTTATTTCAGCGCCTAAATTTTGCAGCTTTTCTACCATATTTTCATAGCCTCTATCAAGATGGTACACTCTTGATATAGTTGTCTCTCCTTCAGCTATTAAGCCGGCAATAACAAGCCCCGCTGAAGCTCTTAAGTCAGAAGCCATCACCTCGGTACCGCTTAAATACTCAACCCCTCTTATTATAGCAGTAGACCTCTCTAATGTAATAGCAGCGCCCATTCTATTTAACTCACCGACTTGAATAAATCTCTCCGGAAAAACTTTTTCAGTTATAATGCTTATACCAACACCTATTGAAAGCAAAGACATAAGTTGAGCCTGCATATCAGTCGGAAACCCAGGATAGGGTAAAGTCGTTATGTCAGCAGGAAGAATCTTGTCCGGACCCTTAATTCTTATACCATTGGATTCAAAGGAAAGCGTGCTGCCTGTGTTTTTCAAAACATCAAGAACTGCACCCAAGTCATTAACTCGCGCATTCTTAACTAATACATCGCCTCGCGTGATAGCTCCCGCAGCAAGATAAGTTCCTGCTTCTATTCTATCAGGAATAACCGTATGATTTACTCCCTTAAGACGTTCTACTCCCTCTATCTTTATAATAGGCGTACCGGCACCACTAATTCTTGCGCCCATTTTATTTAGAAAATCCGCCAAATCTGCTATCTCAGGCTCACAAGCCGCACTTTCAATATATGTATCTCCCTCAGCCAGCGTTGCAGCCATTAATAAATTGGCTGTTGCCAAAACTGAGGATCCGAAAGGGCCACCGAGATAGATACGTGAACCTTTAAGCTTCTGTGTCTTGGCATTAATATACCCGTGTTTAACCTCTATATCTGCACCCAACAGTCTCAATCCCCTGAGATGCAAATCGATAGGCCTGCTCCCTATGATACAGCCGCCGGGCAAGGACACAGATGCAATCTTCTTTCGCGCCAAAAGAGGACCTAGAATACAAATTGAGGCTCTCATTGTCTTAACAAGTTCATAGGGGGCTTGATGACCTTTAAAATCCGAAGCATCTACAGAAACAATGCCATCCTTAAAATCAACTTTCACCCCAAGTAGACTAAGGATTTCAACCATCGTCCTAACATCCTTGAGGTTAGAAACATTCTCTATCCTACACACCTCATCAGTAAGCAGGGTTGCCGCAAGAATAGGCAATGCAGAGTTCTTTGCCCCTGAAACCTCAACACAACCTTTTAAAGATTGTCCGCCTTTTATTATTATTTTATCCATTTTTAAAACATTATACTCATAACTCTATCTCGAGACCCAAAATCCTTTAGGAACTCGACATTATACCCTTTATGATTCAAATATTCCTCATAAAAAGCGCGCTGCTTGTATCCTATTTCAAGAACCATCAAACCACCGGCCTTAAGGAAAGACACCCCTCTTTCAATAAATTGTAAGGTAAACTCAACTCCTTTTTCCCCGCCCAAAAGGGCCCTCTGAGGCTCTCTTTTTACATCGCTAGGTAGAGAATTAAACTCGCCTTCTCCGATATAAGGAGGGTTTGAAACCAGCACATCAAATTTATTTTCTTGCTTTAAACTATCAAAAAGATCACTCTGTAGGAATAATATATTCTCACCGCAATTATGCCTCAATGCATTTTTCCGGGCCAGAGAAACCGAATCCCAGCTAACATCGGTGGCAATAATTCTACATTCAGACATCTCTTTTGTCAAACATATAGCTATAATCCCGCTTCCGGTACCTATCTCTACTATATTAATACTCTTTTTTCCGTTAAGTTTATCTAATATATACTCAATGAGAACCTCAGTTTCAGGCCTCGGAATAAAAACGCCTTCTTTTACCATAAAATCAAGACCAAAAAAATTAACACTTGAAGTAGCGTATTGTAGCGGAATATTTTCTCTACGTAACTTAAGAATCTCTTTTATACGCACAATTGCCTCTTCATCTATATCCGTGTTTGCAGCATAAAGCCTCCCTCGTGATGATAACCCTAGCGTCTGCATGGTTATTTCTTCCAACTCATGAACAGGCAATGTAGAAACAGAATCCAAGCCGTTTGCATATAATCTTATAAAATCATTTACTTTCATTTTTACTGGCACAAATATTTTCCAGAAACTGCCTCCTATCCTCAGCAAGAAGGTTTTCAACTACTTCATCCATATCGCCATTTAAAATCTGTTCCAATCTATACAGGGTTAAACCTATCCTATGGTCGGTAACACGCCCCTCTTGAAAATTATATGTCCTAATTTTTTCACTTCTATCGCCGCTGCCGACAGATTTTTTTCTTTGCGCAGAAACTTTTTTCTCCTGCTGTCTTTTTTCATAATCCAGAATTCTGGCTTTTAATACTCTCATTGCTTTCTGCCTGTTTTTTATTTGCGAACGCTCATCTTGACAGGCAACTATAATACCTGTAGGAAGATGTGTGATACGGACTGCGGAATCGGTGACATTTACATGTTGACCACCGGCGCCTGAAGACCTATAGGTATCTATTTTAAGGTCTTTTTGGTTGATTGCCACCTCAACCTCTTCAGGTTCAGGTAAAACTACCACTGAGACCGCAGAAGTATGAATCCTGCCCCCGGCTTCGGTTTGGGGCACGCGCTGCACTCGATGTATCCCACTTTCATATTTAAGTTTCTGATATGCATCATCGTCAGAAATAGAGAAGATAATCTCTTTAAAGCCGCCAATATCAGTTGGATTAGAATCCATTACTTCAAGTTTCCACTCCTGGTTCTGCGCGAATCTGGAATACATTTTGAAAAGATCCGCCGCAAAAAGCCCTGCCTCTTCCCCGCCGGTTCCAGCTCTAATCTCAATAATTACATTTTTATATTTTTCAGGCACCATTAGAGTTTTCAATATTAATTTTTTTAACTCTTCCTGATGTGTGGAAATATCTTTTTCTAATTTTGTTTTCTCATCAGCTGCCATCTGCTTAAACTCATCTCCTTGATCCTTCTGGGCTATAAGCCCCGTAACATCATTAAGTTCGTTATTTTTTATATCCAGAATATTAGCAACTCTTATTACAGGCTCCAAACGTGATTTCTCGCGCGCATATCTTTGGCAGAGTTCATAATTTGATACAATTTCAACCTCTGAAAGCTTATCAAACAAGTCCTTGTATTTATTACGAATCATATTTAAAGCATTTATTAATTCCTTTTCCATAGTCAAAATGGTACCAAACTTTTTTAATTACTTCAATCAGATAGAGCGAATGATGTTAGGGTCAAGAGTGCAGAGTCAAGGGTACAGGGTCAAGGGGACAGGATTAAGGGGCCAGAGATAAAAAAATAAAATATGGGGAAAAACAAAAATACATATTGGTTATTATGAGTATAGATAGATTTATTTACAAAAGTTTAGTTTTTAACACTTACAACCTACTTAATTCTTTGACGTCTATTTTTTATCTTTGATATTTAATGTTTTATTTTAATATACGGTGGGCAGGGAAGGATTCGGCGCCTTCCGCCGAACACTACCGGCTTCAGGTCGGCCACCCGCCTATTCGTTGCTCCCTTAGGGCGGCTCACATCTCGCCGCCCCTGCCAAATAGCGCTTCTTATTCGTCGCGCTGGCAGTGTCGCAACTCATAATCAAGGCTCCCTTCGAATCCTTCAACTGATTAAAATAAAAA
>CAZAPE010000051.1:7954-10938 GCA_964487065.1 uncultured Planctomycetia bacterium
GCTCCCTTCGAATCCTTCAACTGATTAAAATAAAAAATGGGCAGGGAAGGATTCGAACCTCCGAAGCCGTCGGCAGCAGATTTACAGTCTGCCCCCGTTGTCCACTTGGGTACCTGCCCATATCAGTTTATAGATATTAGTTCATAGTAGTTAGTTAAGAACATTAGATCGCTATGAATTAAAAACTATTAACTATGAACTATAAACTATTTACTAAATTTAGCTGGCGGAGGGATTCGAACCCCCGACCTGAGGTTTACAAAACCCCAGCTCTACCACTGAGCTACGCCAGCAATTTATAATGAACATTAGTGATTCATAGATTTTACAAAATATTTTTAAAAAAGCAATGTTTTTATTGCTACCACCAAAAGGTGTGTTCTGATATAAGTTTTAAAACTAAGATTTGCGATCAATCATGTGGTGTGTTTATTTTAGAATTTAAGAACATGCATATAAACAATTTAATTCTGAATATGAGATAACTTTGATAGGTAATGGTAGCGGACATATCAACAAAAACAATCTTTCTAAAATATCTCTTTTTTCACTATCCAACATGAGTGAAAGCTCAGCATTAAAAGCCTTTAATTCATAATGATGGCCTTCCCAAGGAACGTTGAGAGATGCAGCCACCTGGCCCCTATGCCTTCTTATTATTTTCCAAAACACACCCAAACTATCTCCGTCTAAATCAAGCTCAAACCTGTCTTCGTTTGAAGGTTTATCCAACCTTACCTGATAAGGCTTAACACCCTGAAATTCCTGCCAAACAAGCCTTATATTAAGATCGCTTCCAATAAAAGATTGACCCCATAAAAATTCAGAAGACATATAGGCAGCATCAATGTTACGCATGGAATCTTCATTGCCAATATAGAAAAACCTGTTTTTTATTTTAGATTCAGTAGTAAGAGGTACAAACGGAGGAATCGCGCTTCCATTTTCATCAAGGAAATTAAAACTGAAATGAGAAAATTCACCTTCACTATCTTTTATTTCAACTGCTACTACCTCTCTTGTTTTTGGGCCGCGAAGTTTTTTTGTCAAATCATCTAAGGTAATTTTCGTGGGCCCTTCGGGAGTGTCTATCAGAACACATCCTTCTGCAAACGGATAAAATCGATAGATAGGATTAACATCTCCTTCTGAAAACCTAAAGATTAAATCCATCGCATTTGCTATCTCGTGAATTACTTGAATAGCTCCATCCGTAGTTAAAAAAGTTTTCTCTTCATCGTTAAACATTGCCTTGCCGTTTTTATCAGCCATACTTTCAAATTTCATAAGAAATTGCGGGATGAATCTTAGGGCTCGCTCAACATCTGATTCTAATGCTTTTATTATATCTTCAAGCCCGGTTGTTTGAGCGGCGAATAGATTTACTCCACGGGTATTAGACCCAAAAAGCTTAGCATATGTCGCAATTCTCTCGATGAAATATTCTCCTATATCTTTATATTCTGACAATATATAAAAATCACTTGCCGCCGCGCCAACTGTACCTGCCCCTCCTTCCCCAGCATCAGGCATTGATTCAATCTTATCCAATGCATATTCAGGATTCGGAGCTATATCTAATAAAAATGGAATAGCATACCTCATAGAGCTACTATCATTAAATCTTGTTGTTATAGCATTTAATTTTTCAAAATATGCTTGTAACCTTTCCAGAGTATATTTGTTCGCAACCCTGGTCAACCGCTGCCAATCTTCTTCTGAAACATCACTGTAAATCGATTTTGTCGCATCGATAAACAGTGCAGATTTTACCTGGTCTACTGTATGTTGTTCTACAAATTCGGATGCAAATTGAAGTCTATCCTCTCCGGGAGAAAGAGGCTCCAGCAGTCCCTCTTCAACAACATCTATTTCACCCTCAGCCCCTTCAATATCGACATAAAACTCAACTACTCCATCAGGGTTAAGTAAAACAAATCTCCCTTCACTTAATTTAACTATTGCATGGTCCTCAAAGATATCAGGAAAGAAAAGCGTCTTACCGTCAACATATACAACCCCGTTCTCATCAATTGTATATCCTGGGTATGACTCCGTAGTTCTTACTCGCCGCGCTTCGCAAATAGGAAGATAGACAAGCAATAACAGTAATAAAAATAAATATTTTAGCGCTTTCATAATCTATAAATATTTTTTTCCCCTTAGTATAAATATAGCATATTTTTTATTTTTTACAAATGCTACATCTAATATCAGATATAAATTCTTATTCTATAAACATACAGTCACCGTATGAGAAAAACCTGAATTTTCTAGTTACGGCTTCATTATATGCAGAGATAAGAAATTCCCTGTCTGCAAACGCGCTGACTAAAAGAAGCAAACTGCTTTTAGGTAAATGAAAATTAGTAATCAAAGCATCTGCAATCTTAAATTTATACGGCGGATATATAAATAAATCCGTCTCGCCCTTACCTTCCTTGACCCTTGACCCTTGACCATCTATATATGCCTGCGACTCTAAAACTCTTAGCGTCGTTGTCCCAACTGCTATAATCCTTCTGCCTTCTACTTTGGCTTTATTTATTTTTCTGGCCGCTTCTCCTGGAAGCTTGAAATACTCCTTGTGTAATTTGCCAGATTCAAACTCGTAATCCGATAAAGGCTTAAATGTCGAATAGCTCACATTAAGGCTTACATCAACAAAATCAATACCCTTTCTTTTAAGAGTCTCAATAATATCTGCGCTAAAATGAAACCCTGCAGTCGGCGCGGCTACTGAACCGGGATATTTGGCATAGATAGTCTGATATCTTTCTTTGTCCAAATCCTGAGGCACTCGTTTTATATATGGTGGAAGCGGTATTTTGCCGTATTTATCAAGATATTCCATCAAATGTGTAAATAAAAACTTTACTCTATGGAAGCTGTCTTCTTTTCCCAAATATTCTACAATTCTTCCTTGATCTAATATTATTTTTTCTCCTTTTCTTAGACGGCCCCGCGTCTTCATGAGAACTTTT
>CAZAPE010000052.1:0-10888 GCA_964487065.1 uncultured Planctomycetia bacterium
GTTCATTATGCAAGGATAATAAATGCCTAAAAATGATAACCGTTGAGGAAGTTTACGCTACGGCGCAAAAGACCCTTAATAACTCGCAAAATTGAGCTAAGTTTATATTTTAAAATATGTTTTCAATTATTATTCCAGTATATAATGAAAAAAGTACAGTAACGCAAGTTATAAATGAAGTTGTAAAATTAGCCATCGATAAAGAAATTGCCATAATCGATGACGGTTCTATTGATGGAACTACCGAGATATTAGAAAATCAGGAATACCCTTCTTTTGTTAAAATAATTAATTTTAGTTGTAATAAAGGGAAGGGGGCAGCGGTTAAGGCAGGTATCAACCATACAATAGGGGAGTATATAGTTATTCAAGATGCTGATTTAGAAGTCAAACCTAAAGAGATATTAAAGATTGTAAGGACAGCAGGGACAGAGGAAGCAGAGGTAGTTTATGGGTCGCGTTTCTTGAACGGAAAAAACAAATTTCCTCTGTCAGGCTTGATAGGAAATAAATTAGTCACCTGGTTTACAAACATACTATTTCTTTCTAATTTAACGGATGTCGAAACCCCTGCTAAATTGTTTAAAAGGGAAATTATCAATAGTTTAGGCTTTGATTCTCAGGGATTTGAGTTTGAGGTTGAACTGACTGCCAAGCTATTAAAAAAAGGATATCGCATTAAAGAAATACCTATTTCTTATAAGCCGCGAAAGAAAAAAGAAGGGAAAAAAGTTACCTGGATTGATGGGTTAATTGCCGTATTTACCTTATTAAAATATAGGATGCTAAATTGAAATTTTCTGCAGGACATTATGCAACAGAGGAATTTCCTTTTTCTCAAAGAAAAAGATGGCCAAAATAGTTTTTAAAAAAAGCACTTTTATTATTTTATTGATATTCCTTCTAGGGATAGCCCTGAGGATACATCGTTTAGATAGATATGACTTATGGTATGATGAAAGCATTAGGGCCATCGATGGGAAGGGATTGTTTGCGCTGCCCCCTTTAAGCAAACTCTTAGATAAAGATTTCACTGTTAAATATAACCAAGATTACTTAGCGCTATATAACCACGGATTTGTTTACTATTGGCAGAAGATGTTTGGTAGTTCGGAATGGGCTTTAAGGTTTTCTTCAGTAATCATCGGTAGTACAACTATGTATTTTATGTATATGTTGAGTAAAAAACTTTTTAACAGAAGTGTTGCACAGATATCCACTTTTCTTTTATCGATATCTCCCTTGCATATTTATTATTCTCAGGAACTTAGCCCGTATATAATTGTATTTCTATTTTCTTTTCTATCGCTTTATTTCTTTTTAAAAGCTACGGTATTCAATAAAAAGATATATTGGTTATTTTATCTAATTTTTATAACATTAGGTGTGTATTTACATTATGCAGTGTGCCTCTTGCTATTTTCTTTCTTATGCTTCCTTGTTATAAACTATAGAGGATTTAGACAAATAATTATCCCGGGATTGTCGGCTCACGCAATTATTTTTATTCTAATTACCCCTTCTCTGTTAACTATTATCTCTCTTCAGCATTACTTCTTTAACTTTTCCATCCCTTTTGCTTTCAGTGAATTTCCTTCTTGGGTAGAAAAGATAACATGGAGAAATATTTTATTCACAGTTAAAAACTTTAGTATTGGATACAATATAGATCTCCATTCTCTCCCCGGTGCTATTTCTACTATCGTTTACTCTGTACTCTTTGCCTGTGGTCTCCGGAGATATCCTTATGGTAAGAAAGGCCGCCTTTTATTCTTATTTCTTTTTCTGCCTGTAGCCATCATTCTTTTAGCCTCCCAGGTTAAGCCCTTTTATGTTGATAGGTATTTCTTTTATCTGTTACCTTTCTTTCTCATAGGGGTAGCGATAGGTTTAAGTAAAACAAAAAAGTATATTCTAAATGGCGCATTATTTGTCGTACTCATTCTCAATTTTTCGGCTTTGAAGAATTACCATTACAATCTTTTACCATCTGATTATAACCAACACATAGGAATAGTCGAGAAATTAAAGGGAGTGACGGAACTCTCTCATTTTATTTCTGATAAATTTAAAGAAGGGGACCGCATTATTCATACTTGTAAAAAGACTGTTTTCCCTTTAAAATTTTATGTAAAGCATTACCATAATTCCTTTCCCTTGTTTGCAGAAGTAGAGAAAGGTACCTTAGCTTATATTCCTGGGGAGGGAGAAAATCTAAGGTATATAGATTACAAAGGGACACATCCGAGATTAATTGATATTGAGAATATGTATAAGCCAAAAGTTCACCCAAGAGTATGGCTTATTCTTTCCGCATTTTCTTCAAGAAAAGCAGTTAAAGAAAATTTACCAGAGTATTTAATAGTTGAATTGTTCAAAAATAATTATTGTATAGAAAAGTGTAAGGAGTTTGGGGATGTACGACTATACTTATTAAAGAGCTGTGAAAATACTTTTAATATACCCGCCGCTTTATAAAAAATTTGAAGAAATACCTGCTTCTTATAAGCCGCGAAAGAAGAAAGAAGGAAAAAAGTTACCTGGATTGACGGGCTGATCGCCGTATTTACCTTATTAAAGTGCAGGGTTATAAAATGAAATTCTCAGTTCCTACGAATTGGCAGGATGATCTATTGCCTATTTTTGATTCCCCGAAGATAGACGAAGTGTATGGCAAGCTGGCCGAAGACTATATTGGCGGCGGCAGGCCGGGGTATTCCCTGTTCAGGGTATCTAAAAAGAAAATTGCCCGCTACATAGAGCGTGTTCATAAAAGCAATTGCAAATTTAATTACCTTCTCAATGCTTCCTGTTTAGGCGGGCGGGAGTTTACAAGAAAAGGTTATAAGAAAATCATTAAACTGATAGATTGGCTGTTAACAATCGGCGTAGACTCGGTTACCGTATCCTTACCTTATCTGGCAGAAATAATAAAGAGAGATTTCCCCTCGTTAAAAATCAATGTTTCTGTTATGGCCCATGTGGACTCTATAGAAAAAGCTAAGTTTTGGGAATCAGCCGGAGTCGGTTCTATTACCCTGCTTCATACAAGAGTAAACCGCGATTTTGAGCTTCTTAAACAGATCAGGAAAAATGTAAAATGCAAGCTCCAGCTGATGGCCAATAATCATTGTTTATATAATTGCCCATTCGAAGAATATCATGAACTTTTCTCTTCCCATGCTTCACAAAGCGGACATTTTAATGGGAATTTTATTTTCGACTATTGCTATTTGACTTGCAGATATAAAAAGACATCGAATCCGGCCCTATTAATCAGTTCCCCCTGGATTAGGCCCGAAGACGTTGCTTTCTATGAACAAGTAGGTATAGATAGCATTAAACTTGTCGATAGAAGACTACCCGCCACGGAATTAGTCAAAATAATCAATGCTTACATAGAAGAAAAATATGAGGGCAACCTCATTGATCTGTTTCCTAACTTATGTGCGGCATCCCCGCTCGGAACAAACAACATTTTATTAAGAATAAAACATTTATTTAATTCAATTTCCACAAATCTTTTTGTGGTTTCCCAATTAAAGCACTTATTGGAAAAAATAGAGATTTTTATCGATAATCAGGCCTTAAACGGCTTCATCGACTTCTTTTTAACACATAACTGCCAATTAGTTTCCTGTGAGGATTGTGGATATTGCCGGGATATAGCTGCAAAAGTGGTAAAAATTGATAAAGGTTACCAAAGCAGGATTTGCGAAGAATATAAGAAGCTTTTAAATGTGTTTTTATCCGGTTAAAAGAGGAAAATTAGATGAGATTTGCCTTGGTTTTTAACCCTTTTAAATATAAAGTTCACGAGGAGAATGTAAGAATTGTCCAGAAATATTTTGGGCTATTTCCGCCTTTAAGCTTAGCTTGGGTTGCTTCTATCGCTGAGGAAGCAGGCCATCGGGTAACAATCGTAGATGCCAGAACCTTGAAGTTATCTAAGGAGGAAACCCTGGAAATATTGAAGGGCTTTAAGCCCGACATTATGGGCTTTATGATGACTACTTATATGTTTCCGGATACATTGGAATGGATTGGGTTTTTAAAGAAGCATCTTAAAATTTCTGTAGTAGTAGGGGGATATAATTTAAGAGTCTATCCTCGCGAGTCTGTTTCTCATGCCGAGATAGATTTTGGGGTTGTTGAACATGCTTACTATACAATACCCGCTCTTTTTAAAGAGTTGGAAAAAGAAAATCCAAATTTTGATAACGTGCCCGGACTTGTATACAAAAAGAATGGAGGGATTACCGTTACTGCCCATCCGCAAAAAATAGATTTTGATAAATTCCCTAACCCGGCGAGATACCTCTTGCCAAATGAGCTTTACGCCGAATTTCCTACAGAGAGAAAGAATTTTACAGTTATGGTTACTTCTTTAGGCTGCCCTTTCCAATGTAAATTCTGTGAGGCCGGCGGGACACTATATAATCCTCGTTCTCCGGAAAAAGTAGTAAAGGAAATAGAGGAATGTTATTATAAATATAGAATAAGAGAAATAGATATCTTCGACTATGAATTTACAGGGATAAGAGGACATATATCCAAAATATGTTCGTTGCTCCAGGAGAAAAAACTCGATATTGATTGGGCCTGCCGGTCTCGCGTAGATACAGTGGACGGAAAGTTGCTTCAAGAAATGAAGAAAGCAGGTTGTAAGAGAATATATTTTGGGATAGAATCAGGGGTTCAGGAAATACTGAATAAAGTAAGCAAAGGAATAACTCTCAAACAAATACGCAATACCATAGGAATATGCCATGATTTGGGGATAAAAAGCCTGGGTTTCTTTTTAATAGGCGCACCAGGCGACACAAGAGAAACTGTTAGAAAAACAATAAAATTCGCAAAACGCCTCAATATAGATTATGCTCAATTTTCAAAATGTCTTGCCAAACCCTTAACTCCTTTATGGAAGGAATTGAAAGATGTTACAAAAAATGATTATTGGAGAGATTGGATATTGGGTAAAGAAGTAGACAGGGAGATCCTTCGCCCCTGGACCACTCTTAGTAATAAACAAATTAACGAACTTACAAGATATGCCTACCTTTCTTATTATACAAGACCGTTGTTAATTTTAAAACACTTATTGGCTATTAGTTCGTTTATGGAATTTAAAAGAAAACTTTTCGCTTTTTTAGATATGCTTTTTAAGCAGAAGAGAGCGCCCAGGGAAGATAAAGGCTTTAAGGCATTTAATGAGAACTTGAAGACAAAAATAGAATTATGGAAATCAAAGTTAATTCGGAACGTTGAATAATCAGCACAATAAGGAGGATTTAATGAAAGTCCTTTTAGTTCGTCCCCCAAGATATTTATGGCCTGTGGTAAATGAATCGGATAACTATATGCTGCCTTTGGGGCTGCCTTGTCTGGCAGCGGTAATAAGGGAGAGGATGCCTGACGTGGAGATAAAAATTATTGATTGTCCTCCGCTTAAGATTGGGTGGAAAACCTTAGCTAATATGTTCAGGGAAGAAAAAGCGGATATAGTCGGGGCGGGGGAAGAAGCGCTTTACCACCATGAGGCTGTAAAATTATTTGAATTGGCGAAAGAAATAAATCCTGGAACATTAACCGTTGGAGGCGGGCATTTCTTTTCATGGACACCAGAGCAGTCTTTGATTAATTACCCCATCGATTATATCGTAAGGTTTGAGGGAGAATACACCTTCTTGGAGCTGCTTAAGGTTATTCGGGGGGAAGGTGATATAACGAAGGTAAAGGGCATAGCTTATAAAAGAAATGGAGTTGTAATTTGCACTCCGACGAGACCGCTAATCGAGGACTTAGATGAACTTCCTATTGCTGCCTATGACCTTATGCCGATGGGCAGCTATTCGCCTTTTGGCTATTTCTGGCCCCAGGGAGCCACCATTGAACACAGCCGGGGATGTATAGATAGGTGTAATTTCTGCAGTCTTTGGACATTTTGGGGTAAACACATAAAGACTGATGCGGAAAAGGGAGAATTTGAAGTTTTGCCAAGATATAGAAGTAAAAGCGTTGAAAGGACGTTAGAAGAAGTTGATATTCTTTATAAAAAATATAACCGGCGCCTTCTATTATGGAATGATCCCACTTTTAACATTGACCCTAAATGGTCAGACGAATTTTGCGAAAAGCTTATCAGGAGAAACTATAAGGATTTATATTGGTGGGCGTTCCTGAGGAGCGATTTTGTAGTAAGAGATGAGCGTTTGGGGATTTTAGAAAAAATGGTAAAGGCCGGCATGATCAATGCCTTTATCGGCGTAGAAAGAGTAGAGGACTTAGATTATAAAGAGATAAATAAGCACTACACAAAAGACATATGCCGAGAAGCATTCAATATCCTAAAGAGAAAATATCCTAATGTTCACAGGCAGGGCACCTTTTTAACGGGAATTCGCAGTGAAAATAAGAATTCCTTATTAAGCATGGTTAATTATGCTTTAGATGTCGGGGTAGAGTTTATGATTTTTCATCCCATAACTCCCGTGCCGGGAACTACCTTATACCAGGAAGCTGTTCAAAAAGGATGGCTTGAAGATAAAGATTTTGCGCATTATAACTGGTTACAGCCGGTTATGGCCGCAGAAAATATTTCTTTGGAAGAAATAATGAATTTGACAAAAAAGGCCAGCCTGCAATTTATTCTTTCCAGATGGCAGACAGCTTTGCGGGGATTGTTTTCTCCGTTAAGATATAGAAGAAGATTATATTGGTGGTTTCTCAGCATATTCATAACTGGATTATTGCAAGATATCAAGGATACTATATTGCGTAAAAAAGGCCCCAAGGGGGCCAGTAGATTTTTATGTTTAAAAAAGCCCGAATGGTATGATTCATAGGCATGAGGAGGTAAAGATTATGAGATTGTTTGTACCGACGAATTGGGATAATGAATTACTTTTAAAAGCGATAGGATGCTTAATTGAATTTGCAGGCTGCGATAGTTAAATAAATATGCTAAGGTTTTCTATTCCTACTAACTTTCAAAGAGATTTAATACCCAATCTTACAAAGAATAAGAATATAGAAGAACTCTATGGTAAATTGTCGCGGGATATTGTAGGAGGGGGAAGAGCTTCGGCTGTTTTACCTTTTGTGTCTAAAAAAAGGCTCACTCAGCATATCCTGGAGGCACACAAAAACGGTTTGAAATTTAATTACCTTCTTAATTCTACCTGTTTAGATAACTTAGAATGGTCTATTTCCTGGCAAAGAACCTTTCGTAAGCTTTTAGATTATTTGGTTAAAATCGGGGTAGATAGAGTTACCATAGGTATCCCGTATTTATTAGAGGTAATTAAGAAAAAGTATCCTGAACTTGAAGTTTGTGTTTCTGTGCAGACAGGAATAAAGTCTTTGCCTCAGGCAAAGTTCTGGGAGAATTTAGGGGCTGATGAGGTTACTCTATTTATGGATATCAATCGCAATTTCCCTTTATTAAGCAATACAAGAAAAGAGATAAATTGCAAATTAAAGCTTATTGCCAATCTTGCCTGCTTATATGGATGTCCCTTTTACCATTACCATGCCAATTTGCAATCACACGCTTCTCAGGTCTCGCACCCCAGCAAAGGATTTGTTGTAGATTATTGCACGCTACGTTGTCGCCTAATCAGGCTTACTCGTCCTGAAGAATTTATACGTTCAAGATGGATTCGTCCGGAGGATATCAAAATTTATGAAGAATTAGGAATTGATACTTTAAAATTTGTAAATCGGGATATGAGAACAGAGGCTATTTGTTCAATAATAGATGCCTACACTGAAAGAAAATATGAGGGCAATCTACTTGATTTATTTTCCGATCCTTCCAAGAGCCTTGCCGGATATAAGTTAGATTTTCAGAAAGCCAGATATTTTTTTAAGCCTTTTAGGGTAAACATCTTCAAGTTTTATAAAGCGAGAAAATTTCTTGGAGCAGATAAGATTTATATAAATAATCGGGATTTAGACGGTTTCCTCCAATTCTTTTTAAATAATAATTGTAGTCTGATATCTTGTCAGGAATGTAATTACTGTGAGGAGACAGCAAGCCGAGCGATAAACATTTCTCCCGAATATATGCGCAGTCATCGGGAAAAATATAAAGATTTCTTAGATAATCTTATAAACGGCAAATTGTTCAGATATTTTTAAGGTGATGAATGTTTTATTGATAAATCCTAAGTCTAAATTTATAGACTCTCACAGATTATATAAGCGTTTTCTCCCGCCAGTGGCTCCTTTGGGTTTGGCCTATATTGCGGCTGTGCTCGAAGCTAATGGAGTAAATGTAAGTATTATCGATATGTTTGCAAATAAAATGAGCGACAAGGAAATATTAGAGATAATAAAAAATACTAGACCAGAGATAATCGGGCTTTCTGTTTTAACTCCCGTGATCAATGATGTAACAGATTTAGTAAGTCAGATTCGGAGCATAAATAAAGAGGTTAAGATTATATTAGGCAACACCCACCCCAGTTGTTTTCCGCATCAGCTTTTAGAAAAAGGCTTGGCTGATATTGTAGTAAGAGGGGAAGGCGAGATTACTATGGCTTGTCTCTCCAAGGCATTATCTAACGGGGGCAATTTAGCTGGAGTCAATGGAATAAGCTATTCTCTCGATGGCAATATCTTCCATAATCCTGATGGGGAAATTGTAGAGAGTTTGGATGATTTGCCACATCCCGCCTTTCATTTGTTAGATTTGGATAGATATAAGGAGTTTCCTTTGCTCTCGATTTATAACAGGCGTTTTTTGCCTATTAGCGCCTCTCGCGGTTGTCCTTATCAATGCTATTTTTGCTCACAGGACAAAGTAAGCAAAAGCCCGCGCTATAGAGCAATAGGACAGGTTGTTGATGAAATAGAATACTTTCACCAACGTTTCAATATAGGATATTTCTGTTTTACCGATGCCTATTTCCCTTTCTCGGAATCTACAGGCCTGGAATTTTGTAGCGAGATTATTCAACGCCGGTTGAACAAAAAAATCAAATGGATTACCGAATCGAGGGTGGATAAAGTGAGCAAGCGGCTCTTGGAGAAAATGAAGAAAGCAGGGGCGGCTTTGATTATGTATGGAGTAGAAGTAGGTAATCAAGAAGTTTTGAATAGAATAAACAAAAACACTACACTTGAGCAGGCACGTCAGGCTTTGAGCTATACCAGAGAAGCAGGTATATTGTCTTTAGGATTGTATATGTTAGGCTTGCCTGGTGAGACAAAACAAAACTGCATAGAGACAATTAATTTTGCCAAAGAATTAGATTCCGATATAGCCAAATTCAACATCGCGATACCATATCCGGGATCCCGATTTTACGAAGATTGCAGAAAAAATAAAAAAATAGAAAATCCCGAAAAATATACAAGCTGGTATAGCGCTTTTAGTATGAATTCAGAGAAAATATTGCCTTTTGGCAATAACTTAAGCTACAGAGAGCTGACAAAGCTGCAAAGAAAAGCTATGATTTATTATTATCTTCGGTCTAAGGTTATTTTGAGGTGTTTCTGTAAAGGCATTGTATCATATAAGTTTCTTCTTTATGGCGCGTGTTGGTTGCTTTCAATGTTGTTTTTGAATTTTTTAGATACATGTTTATCCGTAATAAAGAAAAATCGGAGCTAAGTTTTTCAATAAAACAAGATAGTTAAATAAAGGCATTAACAGAATGACAGCAATGTTTCATAGAGTTTCTTCTTTTGGGAAAGTAATTTTTCTTTCCGGCTTAATAGTTCCCATAGCTTACATAGGAGGCATCTTAGCGCTTTCGTTATTGAGTAATGTGACTTTTAATGAAGTTATCGTATACAAATATTTTCCTGCTCAATACTTATTTCCTCATTTGGTAAACTGCTTGATAAAGCCGTTGACAATAATAAGCGGGCTTTTATTAATTATATGCTTTCCAGGGATTTTTTTCACCAATATTTTTATCAAAGAGAAATCTAATTTCAGTTATACTAAGTTATTTTCATTAGGATTTACTCTAAATATTTTTCTATTATTTCTTGGAACAACATTGATAAAGCTTTTTGGCATAGCTATAGATCGTTTTTGGTTCATAATGATGATTTTAATACTGACGTTCATCGGAGCTGTCATGTCTTTCAAAAGCCATGCTTTTTCTTCAGATTTTAAAGCGTCAGGCCACAGAAGCGCCATTTTATGTTTCTTTTTATTGTTTTTTGTCCTGATTAGCTTTGTTATGGTTTTTCATGATTCTGTTTTGCGCCCTTTACCAGTAAATTTCAATTATTCTGAGGAAGTTGTTTCGGGTATGGATTTTACCAGAATCGGAGATCCTCAGGAAGAGTTTGGCATAGCATACCACCTTAAAAATAGGATTCTCCCTTATTGGTTAATAAATAGTTTGAATGAGTTTGGGATTTATATATATCGGCCGCATCTTTCTTTCTTTTTTAATTTTTTTACGGTTACTTTATTTGGTCAAAGTTACGCCTCTTTTAATTTTCTGGCTTTAATATTTGTCCTAGGTACTTTCTTTTTTGTTTATAAAATTGTTCAAATAGGCGGAAATAGACTGGAAGAGCCATTGCTTTATATTTGCTTAGGGTTTTTTACGCTCAGTTTTCTATTATTGCTTATGAGGTCTGAGAGAAGGCCTGAATTACCTTTTATGGTTTGGCCGGAAAATTCGCTTTGGGATACCGGAAATTGCCTTTGGGTATTTTTAATGATGGGCGTTATTTTTTTTCTCTTAAAAAAGGATATTATTTTTACGTTTATGTTTTCTTTTTTAGCAGTTTTCTGTAGATATGAAAGCATACCTTACATATTCATTCTAATAGCGCTTAATTTCTTTATTTTTAAAGAAAATAGGATATTTTTAAGGAAATTATTAAAATATTACAGCATCTTTGTCCTTTTATTTTG
>CAZAPE010000053.1:0-1501 GCA_964487065.1 uncultured Planctomycetia bacterium
CAAAAAATGTGCCCACAAACCATACCAATAATATGCGCTATTGCGCGTATTTGCATACCTTACTAAAAGAGTAATGGCTCCAAGAAAAATTGTATATGCCAAAGTATCTGGCCAGCCACCCCGTGCCACCATAACGTAAATTTGATAAGTAAAACCGAGTTTTTCCAACTCATGGGAATGCAAGAATATTCCTAATAGAAAAACAATAGTTATCCAAAAAGCTGATTTTTTCGATATAAAATTTGACAGGAATCCAAAGAAAATATAAGGAAATACTAAAATAACAGCCAAATATCCAAAATTGGTATCACCAAAAAATAATTTTTCCAACGCTCGGAAATACCGGAACCCGGGAGTATCCCAGAAAATATCCTGTCCGCCACGCAAGGCCTGTATCCAATTTCCGGAAAGTAGATTAACCAATATCTCTCTGCCTAAAGTTGCATGGGTTAAACCATCCTCACCCCCTTCGTTAATAAAATACTGCCCGAAGAATTGCGGACAATAAAGATAAACTATGATAGCAGCAAGACCGATTATTAAAGCAGCAGTAATAAAACGTTTACGATTTATTTTAGTCATCAGGCCCAGGATAAAAAATACTCCCAAAATTTCCAAAATCCTTTTTAACACCAAAGAAAACATTAATAACGGGGATAAACTTAAATGCACGGACAGATAGGCCTCTTTATTCTCTTGCGAAAAACCGGTTTCCTTCTTGCTAGAGAAAAAAGACCTCAATTTTAATCTTAACTTGTTGAATCTTCCCCAAAATCCGGTCTGCTCCTTAGTATTAATCGAAACTCCGAAAACCTTTTTACCTATATCGACCTTTGTTATCTTTCTGTAAGCCCTGACCTGATGGTATATCGTTTGATAATGACCGTCCGCATCCTCCCATAAGACATATCCCGTCCAACATAATGAACTATTAACGGAAGCGGGCGATAATTCATACATTACGAAAAACGGCATGCTCTCTCGCTTAATATCAGAAGACCCATACCAGTTATAATCGATGCTATTCGCAAAACCACCCCGAAACTGCGCAAGGTCGCCAAAATCTATAGTATCAACAATCCTGCTATATTTTGGTTTTGAAAAAACCGAATCCGCCGAAAAGACAAAAAGAGAATTGGGGGCCGGGCTCAACCAACATCCCACAGCATCTCTAAAATCATTTCTTTTATCTAAAGGATACTGTTTTAGGAATTGTTGTTTCATAAAACTATAGACGTCCGGAGGCAGCTCCCTCTCTAAGGTTTCGTTGCTGTCTTTTGTGAAAAAGATATTGTGCCCTTCCTGTAAGGCTGCGTGAGGAAGCACGCCCTTAATCAGAAAAACGGATATCGTTATCAAAACGGCCGCGATCAATCGTTTGGAAGAATGGGTAACCTTCCCGTTTACGATCGCCAAACCGGCTATAAAGACAATCACAAAACTAAAGACATTAATAATAGGCAGGCTAACGCAAGCCGCTATTAAAATAAAACAGAAAATC
>CAZAPE010000053.1:1511-8128 GCA_964487065.1 uncultured Planctomycetia bacterium
CAATGGTATGATATATTTACCCTTAAAACCTTTTTGCTTTAATTTAGGCATCAATTCATCCGCTATATGCCAAGAAAGCAGAAAAGCATATTCAGGCTGATCCTGAAAAAGCAATGATTCTTCGAATATGGGTATAAGCGTCCCCGGAACATATTTACCGATTTTATGGGAACCTCTAATTTCTACAACACAATCTAAAATACCGTCATCCAAACCCGTATAATTTATCAACGTGCTTGCGCGCGAAGGAGCGCTTATCCCATAAATTCTCTTCCCGCTTTTTTTAATATCTCTTAATAATGAATTTAATTCCAATTTCGATAAAACCACTCTTTCTTTAAATTTTAACAACCCCTCTTTATCAAGAACAACCGGCTTCTCTTGCGTCAAAAGTTTAGATACCGTTTCCTTTATTGGATAATGGCCTTTTCTTGCGGCATATACCCTGATTGAACCGCCGTGAGTAGAGATACGTTTTGCATGGAATACTTCTAACCCGTGCATATTCAAGAGATATTGCAAACTATGCAAAGAATAATACCGAAGATGTTCATGGTAAATCGTGTCATATTGCAGCGTTTCGATTAATGACAGCAGATAATGCGACTCTGAAATAAACACGCCGTCTTCGGATAATAACCGCAGGATGCATTTAACAATTTCATTAATGTTTTCAATATGCGCGAAAACATTGGTTGCGGTAATGATTTTTGCCTGTCCATTTTCTGTTAAAATTTTTCCTACTACCTCCTGATTAAAATAATCTATTATCGTAGGAATACCGCGCTCAACAGCAATTTTACCAATCTCTTCCGGGGTTACACCGAGGACTTTGTGGCGGTCTTTAAAATTGCTTAAAAGATTCCCGTCGTTTGAACCAATATCTATAACTAAATCATTCGATTTTAAATCGATTAAATTAGTGCATTCTTTATATAGCTCGGCAAAATTTTCTCTCAGTATTTTAGTAGTGCTGCTGGTATATGGATATTCTGGCGGAAATAAGATGTTAGGGTCGACAACAAGGCCAAGTTGGACTAAATGGCACTGCGGGCAATATAACAACTGGGCAGGATAGCTAACCTCCTCTTTAGGCCTCTCTCCGATTTTATGCATCTTATTTACCGGCGGTAGATATCCTAAAAATAAAATTGGCTCTAAGTTAGGATTATCGCATACCTGACAACGTTCAACAACAACGCTCGTTCCTGTCTTCAATGCAAGCTGAGTAGAGTTCTTCAAATTTATTCCTCCTATTTATTATCTTGGTTTTTTATCGGCGTTCTTATCATACCAAGCAACCGTAAGTTTTAAACCTTGACTAAAAGAGACTTCTGGCGTAAACCCAAGTTTTTTTATTTTCGAAATGTCCGGACATCGGTGCAAGGTTCCGCCTTCAGCCAGATTGCCGGGCACAATAATAACTTCTTTTCCAAAGTAGCTGCCTATTTCCATGGCCACTTTTTTAATAGTTATCTCTTCCATTGTACCAATATTATATATTCCCAGATGTTCTCCTTTTTTTATCACGAGCATTAGACCGTTAATAAAATCATCAATAAAAACAAACGCCCGTGTTTCTTCGCCGCTTCCTTGTATAGGAAATTGAACTTTTTTATCCTTATTTTTTTGACAGAATTCTTTCATTCTCAAACTAAGCTGTGGGATCACATGTTCCCACCCCATGTCAGGCCCATAAACATTATGCGGCCGGAATATAACAACCCTATCAAAATATTTCCGTCCGTAATTTATCGCCATAAGTTCGCTGATAATTTTTCCTCCGGCATAAGAATAACGAGGATTAAGCGGATCAGGAATACTTAAAGGCACGGTTTCGTCTGCAGGGACTTTGGGCGGAGTCTGGTAAACTTCAGAACTAGAAGCAACTATCAATTCCCGCACGCCTTCTTTAATACAGGCATCAATGACATTAATTATGCCCTTTACACCGATTTCAAGCACTAATTCGGGCTTGGTATAGAAAAATTCTGTGCCATTCAAATAGGCAAGATGACAAACTGAATCTATTTTCTCGCATGCTTTCTGGACAATTTTTAATTCCCGGATATCGCCTTTGATTATCTCTATTCGAGATAAAATATCTTTTAGCCGCAGAGGATTCCCTCTTAAATCATTATCCAATACCCTTACCTGATTTCTTTCTTCTAAGAGGCGGCGAACAAGAGCACTACCTATAAACCCTGTCCCGCCAGTTACTAAATATTTCATATAAACCCCCTATATTTTCTTCATGAACATCTTCGCTAATTGTGTCGGGTTAAAAAGGATATTCGTAGTTAAAGCGCACTCATAGGTGCAATAGCATCTATTATTTTTAATGAATTTTCTAATTCCTTCTGCTTCCATGGAATACCATAGTTTCTTAAAATTGTAATCCGCGTCTCTTATGTTTCCAATTTTTTTTTTAAGGATTTCGCAAGGGTATAAATCTCCTGTTTCTGTCATAACACAACTAATATTACCGGACAGGCAAGGAACCACATATTTGTTTTCTTTAAATACAGTAGCTATTATTTGCTTCTGCAATAATTCTTTCCTTTGCATAAAAATTTTCCCGAATAAATTAAAATACCCAAAATCTCCTGAATCCCATCCTTCTTTTTGAATTTTTATAAAATCAAAATAATGTTTTAAGTCTACCTGGCCCAAAAGAGTAGAACGGGGTTTTCCCCTTATAAGATTAATTGCAATGTTATCCGGCCTTACCTCATGTTTTAGAAATAATGCCAGTTCTCTTATTTCCTTTTGATTTTCTGCATTACAAGTCGTAATAGTTGAGACACTAAGATTCTTAAAATATTTTTTAAGTTTCTTGAGTCCTCCGATTGTTTCTATCGCCGCTTTAAAGACGCCCGGAACCCCCCTAATTTGATCGTGCGTTTTCTCCAGGCCATCCAATGAAACATATATTATTATGTGTGCATTTTTACATTTTTTACAGATTTCAGAAGTTGAATGGATAATTTGTCCTCGCAAAGTACCGTTAGTGCATAGATTTAAAATGCAAAATTTATTATTGCGATAAAATATTTCTGCAATCTGAGCAACCTCTTTTCTTAAAAATGGCTCACCGCCCGTTAGAGAAAGCCAAAGTAAATTGCCCATTCCCTGTGAAATTTTTTCTATTTCTTTCAATGATAATTCATCCTTTGAATTATCCAGGTTTTCAAGATAAAAACAATGCTTACATCTAAGGTTACATTTGGAGGTAATAAAAAAAATAAACTGCAAGGGATCCCCTTTAGAAAAGAATATCCGAGGCAAGAACCTTAAAGAACTAATCATTTGTGCCCCTTTTTTAGAATACCGTAAAAAAAACCAATAAAAATTATTAGATAAATCTCAAAAAGTACAAAATAAGATTTTACACCAAAAGGCAAATTCCGATTTTTAATTAAATATAACAACAGGGGAATTACTGAAATATGATATATGCTAAAAAACAATAAAAATGGAACGAACGTAAGTTTAATTAAACCAACGGAAAATAAAAGACAGAGTCCCGATATAGCCGCTATTTTAGTAGATAACGGCCAAGCATTATCTTTAATTTTTTTTCTGAAACCTTCGCTTTTAATATAAAGAGCTACCGCCGCCGTTTTTTTAAAATAGTCAATAATCAAACCTATATGATTATAGAATTTTAAATGCGTTACCCTAAGATTAGGCTCTATTTTACAATGGTAACCTTTTTCAGTAAGCCTTTTGCCAATCTCGATATCTTCATAATAAGACATTTTTTCATCATATCCGCCAATCGCTTCAAAAGCACCTCTTTTTATCGCACAAAAAAAAGAACAAACCATTTCAGTAGATCTAGGTACTTTTTCATACCTGAATGTCAAAATTAAGTTTTGAAGCTGGCTAAAAAAACTAGATTGAGGGGTATGTTGTGTATAAATTCCAGAAACCGCCTCTGTATCCGGCGCTCCAAGCAGGTGTACAATCTCTTCAATTGAATTTGGCTTAAGAACAACATCCGCATCAATAAATACAAGCATATCCCCGGAGGCATTCTTTGCCCCATAATTTCTTACTCCAGCCGGAGATAGACGTTTTTCAAGTTTAATTATCTTAAACGGGTATTTCTCAACTTTTCTAACAGTGTCATCCGTAGAGCAAGCATCTACCAAAATAACCTCTAGATTTCTTGCAGTTTGTTTTAGTATACTCAAAAGACATTCCTCAATACAACCAGGGGCGTTATACATCGGAATGATTACAGATACTTTATTTTCTATCATTTAAACCATCTTCCAGTTCTTTTGGATATCATAAGTCGGGTGTAACTTAAAATCCTGCTTGACCTTCTCTATATCTTCTCCAATCAAGCCATTAAGAGAATAATCTCCCAGCCCTTCCTCTTGCAAATAATAAAGATACCCTATACTTTCAGGCCCAATACCCATTAATCTGGCCCCAATGCCATCTGCTTTTAGAGGATCTGTCGAAGCCACCGCAGCCTCTAACTTCACGGGAAAGCCATCCACCGGGCCATTTCCATCCATACAATAAAAAGCATCTAATACCACAAGGTCAGGCCAAGTAAGCTTGGCGAGGTTGACTATATTCCTATGAATTACTTTTGTTGACTTTATATAAGCAATCAATTTCTTAAAAATTAAATTTACCAGATTTGGAGTTCTTCTCCTCAACCAAGAAATTGTCGACGTTGGAATATAAGTAAATACCGTTTTGGCGTCAGGTGCGCTTGGCGTTCGAAGGCCGTGGAGCAACGATTTATCTTCATGCTTAATCAAACCTGCCATATTTTTTATCCCAAAGGTAGCAATGGCATAATTATGAGTTTTAGGTATCCCAATAGATATCCTATAATCAAAATCAGAAAAGTGTTTTACAACCTTCGCCTTCTCAGGGCCGGCTATAGACATAATTTGAAACTCTGAAAAATCCGAAAAATCTTCAAGACATTCTATCTTGACATTATTATACTTCTTAATCAAATCAAAATAACCAAACCTTTTAAACACCTCTTGAGTAGTTACTTTTTCATAATAGGCACTGCCACTACCCTCTAAAATAGTAAATTGTCTGTAACGTAATTCACTAAAATTATCTAATAAAAAATCTATTACGGCCTCTACCACCTTAGGATCCGTGTTGGCGAATATATTCTTTGTAGCGGTTAAATTAGGTTTTATTAAAATATTATTTTTACTCCGAATTTTTTCCAAATCCGGCTTTATGAGATTTAAAGCTTTTTGTATATTATCATATCGCTTATCGCCTTTTATTAAAGCAACTCGCTGAAAATTATTGTTCATACCTCTTATTAATCCCCTATTTTTAGATTCTTTTCGTCTGTCCAATAAAAATTAACATTTAAGTTTAACATCTTTAGGCATTTTCCTAAAATATTTAGTCCCATATCCATAAAAATACCAGTATAAATAATCCGGTAACCATTTAAATAAATGAAAATGGCTCTGTCCTTTGTCGCGTTCATACCAAATAGCAGGGATTTCAGTAATCTTCCAGCGTAAACGGTGGCATTTTACTAAAAGCTCCAGAGAATAAGCAAAACCGTGACTAGACTCAATCATAACTGTATCAAGGAGCCTTCTTGAAAACAGCCTAAAGCCGTTACAGGCATCTTTTATCGGGATACTTGCCAGCCCATGAAGGGTAAACGAGGCTGAACGGACCAAAAATGATTTTAACCACGGGCAACCTTTCATGCACCCGCCTTTCATAAAACGGCTGGCAGCAACAATATCGTAACCTTGCTGAAATTTTTCATACATCCTATCAATTATTTTCGCATTCTGGGTATCATCAGCGGGAAAAACTAAAACCGCAGCTGCATTGCTAACATTAAACCCTGCAATAACTGCATCATGCGCTCCACTACCATGATTTTTTATTAACATTATCTCAAAAGATAAATTCATGCTGATATTCCTAACTACCGGCAAAGTATTATCGGTATCGCGATCATAACAAATCAAAACTCGGAAAGGTGTAGCAACATTCTTCTCCAGCAAGTTTAAAACGGCAGCAATATTCTCGCCTTCATTATAAACAGGTATTATAATATCTAATTTATTCATCTATTCTCTAAAAAACTTTTTCTCAATTTTTTCCCATTGCCTTGAGTTAAGGGAAGCATCGGTTGCGATTTTAAAGTTGAAATTTCTTGATATTTCAACCCCGTTACAAGGTTTTAATGAAGGTTTAAATTTCTTATATCTTTCGTAGTCAGACTGCTTTTTACCGCCTATATTTATTACGCCAATAAATCCGCTATTAAGCATTGCTAGAATTGCTCTGGCTAAATAATCAATAGTGACTTTAGATGAATATAAATCCGTGGCAGAGCAATCAAATCTTATTTTTTTCGGATCAAAGAAGCTAGTGCGAATTATACAAAAATCAGAAAGTAGATTCACTGCGCATTCAGCACCCAACTTCGCCCAACCATACTTATTATAAGGGGTAGTTTCGTCTTTCTCACTATAATTACCTTTTGTTCCAGGGTATACACCATCGGTAGAAATATGTATAAACCTAATTTTAGTCTTTAATTTATTTTCCTTATCTACCACTGCATTTACTAAATTACTTGTACCGAT
>CAZAPE010000053.1:8138-9984 GCA_964487065.1 uncultured Planctomycetia bacterium
GCCTTTACGGGATTTTCTTCGCATTCGGCCATGCGCGCAAGCGCTGCACAATGTATGATAGCATCAAAATCATACTGCTTAAAATATTTCTCTATTGAGGCTGGTTTTGTTATATCAAAAACATCCATTGCTGGAGTTAAGAGACGAGAAAAAATGCCTGAATCCAAAATTGCCTGGCCTAACTGTCCTGAAGCCCCGGTAAGAAGTATATTTTTATATTTATTCTTTTTCATTGTTTCTTTTTACCACTCCCCATAAATCAATAACTTCGACTTTTTTTGGAATAGATAATCTTTTGTAGGCAGAATGAGGAACACCGATTATAACTACATCACAGGATTTTAATAATTTTTCCTTACTGATAAAATCTGGATTTGTTGCATACTCATCGGAGTAATATACATTCGCACCATGGAATCTCAAAATTTTACCCAGTTTGTAAGAAAGTGAATCTCTGATGTCATCCGTATCGGCCTTAAAGGCCATTCCTAAGATGCCTATTTTGGTTTTATGCAGATCGTGCTTCTCTCTTAATTTATCCACCAAGAAATTAGGCAGGCCTTCATTAATCATCATGGCCGCATGGCCTAAAATAAAATTATTACTGCTGAACGCGGCTAATTGCATAGTGTCTTTTAAGAGACATGGTCCTGCGGCAAAACCCGCCGTGGGCAAGGTTGCTGCTCTTCCGTATCCCTCCATCAGTGCCTGGCGCACATTATTATAATCAACACCAAAATTCCTAGCGATCATATAGAATTGATTAGTCACGGCAAATTGTATATATCTCCAGGAGTTCGAAAATAGTTTGACCAGTTCGGCTTCTCCCATAGATGTTTTAATAATCTTGGGCGAGATGAGCCCGAACAACTTCGCAGCCTCGTCTTCCGCCTCCTTGTTCATGCCGGCGACTATCTGCGGCAATTCGCTCAATTCTTTGACAGCATAACCCTGAACTATTCTCTCCGGACAATATGCTATGAGCCACTTGACATCATCACCCAGTATTTTTAATATCTGCTGGCAGGTATGCGGATAAACAGTGCTTCTGACTATGATAACCTGGTCTTTATGCAGATATTTTTTAAACCTTAAGAAAATCTCCAAAAAACTACGGGTCTTTGGGGTAAGATACTCATCCACGGGAGTCCCTATGGCAATAATTAAATACTTCCCTCTTGCAACGCTTTTTTCATCAAGGGATACTTTTAGTTTTCCGCTTTTTAGAACTTCTTTTAAGATAGGCTCGGCACCATGCTCCATAAAAGGCATAACGCCCTCTTTCACCATTTTTGCTTTCTCAGAATCGATATCGCACAAACACGTTCTTAACCCTTTTTGAGCAAATACTAATCCTAATGGCAAGCCCACATGCCCCAAACCACCAACAATGACCACATCGAAAGGAAAACGAGCCCGATTCTTTATCTTCATTAAAAAATCCCCCTATCGGTCTTGCAAATTATCGTTATTGATTCTATTCAGGCTCTTAGGCCTAGTTTTAAACACGTAATAACCGCTCTTGGATACTTCTACTGCCCGGCACATCTTCTCTTTTTCCAGTTGTAGAGCACGTACCTTTAACAGCTTTAGTAGTTCTTCCGATAGTCATATTATCCTTTACAAAATACCGAACATCCAGCGACTATACTTATTTTTTTATCCTTTGGCAGATTTTCTAAAAAACATATCGAATTGTTCACAGGCATAATTCAACATTTCTTTAGTAAGCCCGGGATACACACCAATCCAAAATAAATTATTCATAACGAAATCGGTATTCTTCAATTTGCCGACAAGATTAAGGGGATTGAAATGGGGACGGATGATTTCTTGACAAAGCCTG
>CAZAPE010000054.1:0-9960 GCA_964487065.1 uncultured Planctomycetia bacterium
AAAACCGGACATTTTTGCTTTGCTAGAAATAGGACATTTTTGCCTTGCAATAACATTCCCTTTTTTTCTCTTGACAGTAAGCATACATCTATATAAAATACACACATCGTGGAATAAAGTGGAGCAAAGTGGTATATGTTTTACGGAGAATACACACATACGCTGGATAACAAGGGCAGGGCGGTTCTGCCGGCAAAACTTAGGCAGACGGCCAGTGTTAAAAAAATTAAGAAGTTTTACCTGACGCGCGGCATGGAAAGGTGTCTATTCTTATTCTCCTATGAAGAATGGAAAGGGCAGGAAGAAAAATTTAGAGCGCTTTCAATAATGAAAAAAGCCGCCAGAAGTTTTAATAGAATATATTTCTCCGGAGCCTCAGAGATAATTCCGGATTCACAGGGTAGATTCTTAATCCCGCAGTATCTCAAAGAATACGCAAATATACAAAAAGAGGTTGTCATTATAGGTGTTTCAAGCCGTATTGAAATATGGAGCAAGAAGAAGTGGGATGAATTTTCACAGACACAGCTTGCTGGTTTTGAAGAAATTGCGGAAAAACTAATTGAAGAATGAATCTTTTACTAGAAGAAATATTAATGAAGCCTGAAGAGAAAAGCGGACATATTCCGGTCGTGTTGAATGAAGTCCTGGAATATCTTGCTCTTAAACCCGGCGATGTAGTCCTCGATTGTACTCTGGGTTTAGGAGGTCATTCTGAAAGCATTCTGCAGGCAATACTTCCGGGCGGCAAATTAATAGGCATGGATAGGGATTCGGATAGCATTAATAAGGTAAGAGAAAGATTTTCCCGTTTCAGAGGCGGTTTCCATATTTTTAACGAGAATTTTATTAACCTGAAAAAAATTCTCGCAACTCTAAATATTGAAAAAGTAGACGCTGTGCTTCTTGATTTAGGATTATCTTCTTACCAGCTGGATGGTGAGAGGGGTTTTAGTTTTAAGGAAAACTCTTTTCTTGATATGCGTATGGATAAGCGGGATAGGTTGAGCGCTTATGATATAGTTAATTATTATTCCCAGAAAGATATAGCCGTAATTCTTAAGGATTTTGGCGAAGAGGGGTTTTACAGGCAGATTTCCGAAGAGATTCTAAGTAGCAGAAGAGAAAAGCATATTGAAACAACCAAGGAGTTAGTAGATGTTATACTGCGTGCGGTGCCTTATTTTTATACAAGAAGAAGAATTCATCCTGCCACAAAAACATTCCAGGCTTTGCGTATTGCTGTAAATAGAGAGCTGGAAAATTTAAGTTCGGTTTTAAGGGATGCGATAGATTCATTGCTTCCCGGAGGAAAAATAGCTGTTATAAGTTTTCATTCCCTGGAGGATAGGATAGTAAAAAGAGCTTTCCGGGAGGAGAAAAAAACAGGGCGTTTTGAAATATTAACCCCGAAGCCTATTGTTGCGGGGGAACTTGAGTTGAAAGTTAATTCAAGATCAAGAAGCGCAAAGCTGCGCGTCGGAATGAAATGTAAAAACGGCAATAAAAACTTATTGTTGAAAATTTTTGCGCTATGAAGATTTATATCTCTAAATATCCGAAATGTATTTGCATGATACTTATTTTAAATTTATTTTCCTTTATCTATTTAGAGCAGAGAATGACTTTAATTAAAGAGAATTACCGACAGAGTAAGATGAAAGAGGATTTGAAGAAAGAGGTTTTTAGAAAAGAAGAGATGGTTTATACTATCGCACGCTTGGAGACTCCAAGCTCACTGCAAACCAAACTCTTTTCTGCTAATCCTAATTTCAATGCTGCAAAATCGGTTCGAGTAGTAAGGGTTCCATATACACAGCCTGTTGAAGAAGAAGAGACTCCTATTTTAAAAGGAGTCTCATTTGCAAACGAAATCCCTTAAAACCTAGAGAACCGTTTTGATTACTGTAAAGATTCTAAAGCTAAAAATCCTTATAGTTTTTCTTTTTAGTATATTGTTTGTAAAGCTGATCTATTTGCAGATATTAAAAGGGCATTATTTCTCTAATGTTGCCTCCGAACAGCAGGAAAAGTTCCTTTCAGTTTACGGGAAAAGAGGTGAAATTTTAGATTCCAGGAGTAGAGTCCTAGCAATGGATAGAAATGTTTACTCTATTTTTATCAACCCGAAACAGGTGTCCGCTAAGGAAAAAACGGCCAAATTAATAAGTAATGTTTTAAGCCTGGATATGCAGGATGTGCTGGATAAATTATATCGTAATTGTTTTTTCGTCTGGCTTAAGCGGGGAGTTGAGAGGGAAGTTGCGGTTTCTTATCTTGAAAAATTAAAAATTCAAGGCATAGGCATGAAGACAGAACGCAGAAGAATTTACCCGCAGGATAATCTTGCTGCCCATGTTTTAGGCGCTGTCGATATCGATAACTATGGAATCTCCGGAGTAGAGTTGCATTATGAGGATATTTTGAAAGGGACTCCCGGGTATGTAATCAGTCTGGGGGACGGTAAAAATTTATACCTCGATGGTTTAAGTAAAACATATATGGCCCCTAAAAATGGGAAAACAATCGTTCTTACAATTGATCAGGTGCTGCAGCACTATGCTGAAGAAGAGGCAGAGAGGCTTTTAAAGGAACATAAAGCCAAAAAAGTTTCTATAGTTGTAATGGACCCCCAGCAAGGGGATATTTTGGCGCTTGTGAATAGGCCTGCGTACAATCCTAATGCTGTAAAAAAAGAGGATGTAGAAAACATGAGGAATTTTGCCATTAGCGACCTCATGGAGCCCGGTTCTGTTTTTAAAGTAATAACTGCTTCTGCGCTCTTAGATCTTGGTCTTGTAAAACTAGATGATATGGTGTATTGTGAAAATGGAGCTTACAAAATCGGCAGGAGGACATTGCATGATCACCATCCCTATGCATGGTTGGATTTTAAGTCAGTAATAGTTAATTCAAGCAATATAGGGGTAGCGAAAAGCGTTGCACTAATTGATAAATATTCGATGTATGATTATCTTAAACTTTTCGGAATCGGAGATATGACTGGTATTGATTTGCCGGGTGAGACTTGCGGTATTTTGCGCGAACCGGAAAAATGGAGCGACTATAGCAAGGCATCTATAGCTATTGGCCAGGAGGTGGCTGTTACACCGTTAAGTCTTGCAAGCATGTTAAGCGTAATTGCAAACGGAGGTTATCTCGTTAAGCCGCATATACTTAAGGAAGTAAGGGATGAAAATGGAATTACAATAGATATGGTTACCTCAAAGGCTGGAGATAGAGTTTTGGATGCGGAAGTTATTGAGAAAATGAAAGAAATACTCAAATCTGTAGTTGATAACGGCACCGGTAAAAATGCAAAAAGTAATATATACTCTGCTTGTGGTAAAACAGGCACATCGCAGAAGGCGGATTTAGTAAACGGGGGTTATTATAGCAATAAATATGTTGCTTCATTTATCGGATTTCTGCCTATCAAGGAGCCTAGAATGGTAGTTGTAATTACTGTAGATGAGCCGCATCCTTACTATTATGGCGGTACTGTCTGTGCTCCGGCATTTAAAAAATTTGCCGAAAAGGCGATTCTTTATTTAACTGTATCCCAAGAGGATAGAAGAGTTGATAATGAGATTAGAAAAAATTTTATCTGGAATTGAATATAATGCGAAAAATTTCAGAGATCTTGAAATAAGAGGAATAAGCAGCGATTCAAATCAGGTGCATAACAATTTCCTCTTTATTGCTTTGAGGGGAGAAACTAAAGACGGGCATAAGTTTATCTACCAGGCTATTGAACGCGGAGCGTCCGTAATTGTCTCTGAGGAAAATCAATATGATGAAATTCTTTTTGCCGATAATGTAGTATCTATAGGAGTAAAAGATACAAAAAAAGTTCTCCATAAAATTTCTTCCAATTATTGCAATGAGCCGGAACGCTATCTTGATATTATAGGCGTGACTGGAACAAATGGTAAGACAACAATAACATTTTTGCTTGAAAAGATATTTAGCATTGCTAATAAACCTGCGGGAATTATCGGGACTATCTGCTATAAAGTTGGTAATAGAGAAATCCCGTCTTTTAATACTACGCCAAACTGCCTTAGTATTCATAAGTACATGAGAGAGATGGTTGATAATCTTCAGGATACTCTTTTTATGGAGGTCTCTTCGCACGGACTTAAGCAAGGAAGATTAAATGGATTTCATTTTGACGCGGCTATATTTACCAATTTAGGCAAAGATCATCTTGACTATCACCGCGATATGGAAAGCTATTATAACGCAAAAAAAATACTTTTTAGTGAACATCTTAAGGATGAGGGAATCGCAGTGATTAATATAGATGATTTATACGGAGCCAGGCTTTATAAGGAGATAAGCAAAAATAAAATTAGTTATGGTTTTAGTCCTGATGCAGATGTCAGGCTCATTGGCCATAGCATAGAGAGCAGGGGTATGCATTTAAAAATTAATGTTGCAGGCCTCGAGAGCGTGTTATATTCTCCGCTTTTTGGCAGACATAATGCTTACAATATCACTGCGGCTTATGCATTAGCTTTGAAATATGGCATTGAAAAGGAAAAAATTGCATATGCTCTAGAAAATTTTGAAGGCGTTAAAGGCCGTATGGAGCGTGTATTTGGCTCCTCTCAGATTAAAGTTTTCGTAGATTATGCGCACACACCGCAGGCATTGGAGCAGGTATTGCTTACGCTAAAAGAGATTAAGAAGAATAAGCTTTGGGTTGTTTTTGGATGCGGCGGCGATAGATGCAAAGAAAAAAGGCCGGATATGGGAGTGATTGCTTTTGCTCTGGCAGATAGAGTAGTCATTACATCCGATAACCCTCGTAATGAAAATCCGGGAGAAATTATAGATGACATACTGCAAGGCGTAAAATTTTCTGAAAATTGCCTCATTATTCCTGATAGGAGAGAGGCAATCGAGAAAACTATTGCAAATGCAGAAAACGGAGATATTGTTTTAATTGCCGGCAAAGGGCATGAAAGATATCAGATCTTGGGCAATCTAATTATTCCTATGGATGATAAAGAGATAGCATCTAAAACATTAGCGAAAAGAACAATAAGAGAGATGGCAAATGTCGTTTGAATTTTCTGTTGCAGAAATTGCAAAAGTTTCCGGCGGAAATTTATTAGCGGAAAGCGAAGTAAATAAAATAGGCAGTTTTTCTATTGATACAAGAACCATAAAAAAAGGAGACTGCTTTCTGGCTTTAAAAGGTTCTCGTTTAAACGGACATGATTTTATCCCTGAAGCGTTAGCGAAGGGTTGTTGTGGCGTAATTTTTCAGGATGAAATTGATTACCAGAGTTTTAAAAACAAAAAAGCATTTTTCCTTAAGGTTAAAGATATAAATAAATCTATAAGTCTGTTGGCAAAATACAAAAGATTAAAATTCAATTTTCCTATTCTTGCTATAAGCGGCAGCAATGGGAAAACCACCGTTAAAGAGCTTGCGGCTGAGTTTCTGGGAAAGAGATATTTGACTTATAAAAATATTCTTAATCAGAACAATATACTGGGTTTAAGTTTAAATATTTTAAACTGCTCTTCGGGTTATGGGTTTGGTGTTTTTGAGATCGGAATTTCCCAAAACAATGAAATGGATATTCTCTTAGGCATATTGAAGCCAAACCACGCTTTAATTACAAACATCAGCAGTTCTCATACCGAATTTCTTAAAGATGAAACTGGTGTTTTTCTTGAAAAAATAAAGCTTTTTAAATTTTTAGATGATTTTAGCCTCGGTTTTTACTCTTTAGATGAAAAGTTCTTCAATAATTTAAAAATTGAAGATTTCAAATGCAGAAATTTTAAAACTTTTGGTTTTAAAAAAGAGAACGACTATTTTGTGTGCATTAAAAGTATCTCTTTAGACGGAATAGAGTTCAGCATTTCAGATAAACTAAAGGTACGTTCAAATCTTTTGGGCAAACATAGCGCATATAATATTGCGGCGGCTGTTGCAGTTGCTCTTGCGTTCGGAGTTGATGAAGAAGATATTCTGGATGTTTTATCTTGCTATAAGTCGCAGGTAATGAGAATGAATCATTTTTCACTTCCAGGGTTTGATATTATTGACGATAGCTGCAATTCAAACCCCGCTTCTTTAAAGAGCGTTTTGGAGTTTATCTCGAATATAAATTATGAGGGCATAAAAATTGCGGTTCTAGGAGATATGCTTGAGTTGGGAGAAAAATCAAAAGAATTTCATCGCGATGCTGGATATGAAGCGGCAGGACTAGATATCGATTATTTTTTCTGTTACGGTGATTGGATGAGTTTTTTCACGCAAGCCCTTAAAGAGAAAAATATCCCCCAAAATAAATTTTTATATTCTAGCCTTGAAAATATACAAAATGAATTACTCAGTTCTTTAGAGTATAATAAAAAGACACTGCTTCTTTTTAAGGCTTCGCGCAAAATGCGCGCAGATCTGATTTTAAATAAAGTAAAAGAGGAAGCTTTAGCAAGGTATGCTTTATAAAATTTTTTACCCGTTACGGGATATATTTTTCGGTTTCAATATCTTTAAGTACATATCATTCAGGGCAATATCGGCATCCGGGGTATCTTTTATTATTTTTGTACTTTTTTACCCCAGATTTATAATTTTTTTGCGCAAGCGGGGTTTGATTGAAAATATAAAAAGAGAAAGCTGTGAAAAGCTTTATGAATATCATTCCCACAAAGAAGGAACGCCTACATCAGGCGGGATACTTATAATCATTTCAACATTAATAACCGCTTTGTTTTTCTGTGACTTCCTAAATCCCTATGTTCTAATGACTGCATTAGGTATGATTTTTCTGGGGTTAGTAGGTTATTGCGACGATTTTATAAAAATCAAAAAAAATAAAAGAGGTTTATCCAAAAGGTATAAAATTCTAATGCAGTCATTATGGGGCTTAATACTGGGATGCTATCTTTATTTGAGGCCAACATATGAGCCGACTATAGAAATACCATTTTTTAAGACAATATTTTTAAACTGGGGGTTTTTTTATCTTTTTTTTGTGATGTTAGTTGTCATTGCAACATCTAATGCGGTTAATCTTACCGATGGACTTGATGGCCTGGCTATTGGGTCGACAATAATTGCATCAGTGACGTTTGGAATTATGGCTTATTTAGCCGGAAATTTTAAATTAAGCAATTATCTTTACATAACATATGTTCCCGGTGCTGGAGAGTTGATGGTTTTTCTTGCGGCGCTTATAGGAGCAAGCGTTGGTTTTCTTTGGTATAATTCCTACCCGGCAGAGGTTTTTATGGGGGACAGCGGTTCATTAGCTATTGGCGGCACAATTGCTACGGTTGCAGTCATAATAAAAAAAGAGCTGCTTCTTTTAATTATTGGAGGTCTTTTTGTAATAGAGACTGTTTCAGTTTTGATACAGATTATTAGTTTTAAATATCGCGGCAAAAGATTTTTTCATATCGCTCCGATTCATCATCATTTCCAGATTAAAGGTTGGCCGGAGCCAAAGATAATAATTAGATTCTGGATAATTTCGATACTCTTTGCACTTTTAAGCCTATTGACTCTTAAAGTGAGATGAGCATGGATATCTGTTCCTGCGTTATAGGTTTGGGTAAGAGTGGGTTTGCAGCTGCAAAGCTGCTTTTGAGCAGGAATGTAAAGGTCAAAGTTACAGAGTTAAATAATACCGCAGAAATTAGAAAAAAAGCATCACTGCTTTGCAACCTCGGGGCGAAAGTTGAAATCGGTAAGCATAGTAGTGATTTTTACGAGAACGCAGCGCTTTACATACTCTCTCCTGGTATAGCAGGAGAGAATCCTGTTGTATCTTATGCAATAAGAAATAATCTTCCCTTGATCTCTGAAATAGAGCTTGCTTGGATGTTTTCTCCAGCCAGGGTTATTGCAATAACAGGTACTAACGGTAAAACATCTGTTACTACCTATACGTATAATATATTAAAAAAAGCAAATCTACCGGTGCATATTGCCGGTAATGTAGGAATACCATTTTCAGAGATTGTGAGCAATCTTAAGGCAGGTGATTTTGTCGTTTTAGAGCTAAGCTCATTCCAGCTTGAGAATATAGATAATTTTCACCCCTTTATAGCCGCCTTACTTAATATTTCAGAAGACCATATGGATAGATATAAAAATATAAATGATTATCTTGCAGCTAAAATGAATATTTTCAAAAATCAGACTGCTTCTGATTTGGCAATTTTAGATTTAAGCGATGACATCATAAGAAGGGAATCTAAGAGAATAAGGGCAAAAATTATGGATATCTCTAAGCTTGATTTAGAAGGACTAAACAGCAATGAGAAGTTTATTTACTTGATAGCCATTTCATGCGGCTGCGATAAGAAATTTATCCTGAAAGAAATAACAAAAATTAAAAAATTAAAACATAGAATGGAAGAGGTTGCGTGTATAGATGGCATAAGATTTATAAATGATTCTAAAGCGACTAATCCACATGCAACCAAATGGGCTTTGAACAGTATCGATTCTGATGTGATTCTGATTGCAGGAGGAAGAGATAAAAATATGGATTTCAAATTAGTCAGGGAAGATGTGGCTTGCAAGGTTAAGGCATTAATAGTTTTTGGTGAAGCGAAAGACAAGATCGTTACTTCTTTAGGTGGGTTTGTTGAAGTGGTAAAGATTGCAGATAGCCTAAAAGAGGCGTCTTTAATGGCGTTTAAAGAGGCAGTTTCTGGAGATACTATTATACTTTCTCCAATGTGTGCAAGTTTTGATATGTTCAAGAATTACGAAGATAGGGGAAATAAGTTCAAAAAAATAGTGAAAGAAATACAGAAATGCAAAAACTGAGATGGAATATTATTATTTTAACAATATTACTTATTTCAATAGGCGTTCTTTTTTTGTACAGTGCATCCGGAATTTATTCCGAGATGATTTATAATGATAGTTATTATTTCGTAAGAAAACAATTTTTCTTTATTTTTATAGGGTTTATTTTTTCTTTAATTTTTTTCAAATTAAATTTAAAAAAAATTTCTAGTAGAAGCAAAGAGGTTGTTTTATTTTCGCTTGCTATACTTATCCTTGTCTTGTTTTTCGGAGTTAGAGTTGGAGGCGCCAAAAGATGGTTTGGTATTTTCGGTTTTGGCATTCAGCCTGTTGAGTTTATAAAAATAGGCTTTATTTTCTATCTGGCAGATTTCCTGGCCAGAAAAAAATTCAACTATAGAAATTTTAAGCTTATCTGTCTTCCTGTGTATTTAACTACTGGAGCATTTATGATGCTGCTCCTGCTGCAGCCAGATTTTGGGAGCGCTATATTTATAGGCCTGGTGTCGGTTTCAATGCTTTTTTTTGCGGGTATTCCTTCGAAGTTTCTTTTTTTTACTGCTCTTGGCGCTGTCCCATTTGTATCATTTGCATTATGGAAGTTTGAATATATGAGAATGCGACTTCTTGGTTTTCTATCTCCTTGGGAGCATCACAAAGGAATAGGTTTCCAACTTGTTCAATCTTTTATAGCCATAGGGTCAGGGAGATTTTTTGGTCAGGGATTAGGGTTTTCAAAACAGAAGCTTTTCTATCTGCCTCAAGCGCATAATGATTTTATTTTTTCGATAATAGCAGAAGAGCTCGGTTTCCTTGGTGCTTCGTTATTGCTCCTTCTTTATGTAATTATAATTTGGAATTTTATTAAAATGTTGAGTAAAATAAATGGGTTATTTGAAAAGCTGTTTTTGACCGGATTGATACTCTCTTTTGCATATCAGGTAGTCATTAATTTATGTGTTTGTCTGGGATTATTGCCTACAAAAGGATTGCCGTTGCCTTTTATAAGTTATGGCGGTTCTTCATTGATAGCAAACATGATTATTATTGCATTGGTATTGAATATTTCAAAAGATACGAATGATCTGAATTAAGTTTTAAAATTATAAATAATATTGTTGTTTTTTTAAAGAGTATTTAATAGGCAGAAATATGAATAAAAAGAGGGT
>CAZAPE010000055.1:0-9816 GCA_964487065.1 uncultured Planctomycetia bacterium
ATATCTAAGCCAGATTGAAAAATTAGCGGGTATGATAGATAAACAGTGATAAAAAATATGGGTAAAATTTCTAAATACGTTTTGGTTCTTGTTTTCTTCTGCATATTGTTTCCTTTTGCAACCTTTGCAGGAGATGTGGTTTCTATTCCATCCCGCGGACAGGATTATGTAAATGATTTTGCGGGGCTACTAAATTATTCTGATAAAGTTACTATAGCTAAGTTTGCGGCTGAGTTAGAGGGAAAAACTACAGCACAAATAGCTATTGTAACTATTAAAACAACTAAACCCGAAACCATACAAGGTTTTTCTGTAAGACTTTTTGACCAATGGAAAATTGGACAAAAGGGGGAGGATAATGGTGTATTGCTTTTGATGGCGGTTGATGACCGCAAAGCATGGATTACAACAGGTTATGGCGTCGAGGGAGCAATTCCGGATCTGATTGCCAATAAAATTGTTCGGGACGTGATGATTCCTTATTTTAAGCACGAGCAATATTCCGAAGGTATTACAAAGGGAGCGGTTGCTATTATTAGCCTTGTTGCCAAAGAATATAATGTCGAAATAACTGGGTACGAAGCGCAGGTTTATCAGACGGTACATCGTAAGAAAAGTGGTTTAGAGGTTGTCTTCATAATATTGCTTTCCCTTTTCTTTGTAAGCATGTGCTATATAGGGGGACGTAGACGAGCAGGCTATTGGTATGGGACTGGATTGGGCAGCGGCGGCTCTGGCGGAGGATTTAGCGGAGGTTTTGGAGGTTTTGGAGGTGGTATGAGTGGTGGTGGTGGTGGTGGTGGTGGCTGGTAACCAATAAATAATTTAAAGGAGTGATGAAATGAAAAAGATTTGGATTTTTTTAGGCGTTCTCGCAGGTTTAGCTATTATGCTTTTTAGCTGGTATAGAAATGGTTATAATCAGGCTATTGCCAAAGATGAAGAGGTAAAATCGGCTTGGGCACAAGTTGAAAATCAGCTGCAAAGAAGAAATGATTTAATCCCCAATCTTATAAATACTGTTAAAGGTTTTGCTTCTCAGGAAAAAGGAGTCTTCACGGAAGTGACACGCTTGAGAAGTCAATGGAGTGAGTCTGCTTCTATCGGAAGCAAAATAGAAAATGCTAATGCAATGGGTGGAGCGCTGTCACGCCTTCTATTAGTTGCCGAGAACTATCCTCAATTAAAATCAAATGAGAACTTTTTGGCATTGCAGGCGCAGTTAGAAGGTACGGAGAATAGAATTGCTGTTGAGCGTATGCGTTACAATAGTGTGGTCAAAGATTTCAATCGGTTTCAACGTTTATTCTTTGGCCGGTTTTTTGCCGCGCAAGCTGGTGTTACTAAGCCAGCAGTATACTTCGAGGCCGAGAAATCTGCTTCCAAAATCCCTGTGGTTAAGTTCGATTAAATTGCGCTGCATTTGATGGGCTGGTATGTTTCGTTAACCGTGGGAACCTGTCCAACAGTATTGACGGAGAAAAGGATAAATATATGGGATTGCTGTCGCTTTTATTTAGAAATCCAATAGCGTTTTTTTTATTAGTTCCGCTGCTTCTTTATTCAGTTATTGCTCATGAGGTGGCGCATGGTTGGATTGCTTCGCTGTTTGGCGATAATACGGCAAAATATTCCGGTAGGTTATCATTCCACCCGAGATCTCATATTGATCCAATGGGGATGCTTGCGCTTTTTATTGTAGGGTTTGGATGGGCAAAGCCGGTGCCTGTTGACTATAGAAACCTGAGTAGCTCCCGTCGGGCTATTATTGCCGTCTCTTTAGCAGGGTGCGTGACTAATATACTTATTGCAACTGTTGCAATATTTTTGCTTCAGTTTCAAATATTTCAAGCAAACCACTTCTTTGCGCTGGCGCTTTTAGTTACTGCAAAAATAAACATTATATTGGGAGCGTTCAACTTGATTCCTATTCCTCCTTTGGATGGGTCCCGGGTGCTTATGGAATTTCTTCCCTTTAATGCCAAGCATAAGCTTGCCAGACTCGAACCCTACGGGTTTTTTATAATTGTTATCTTGCTTTGGACGGGAATATTAAGCCCGGTAATTACATTTGTTCAAAGCCTTATTCTTGGATTGATCGGAACATTATTGAACTTCCTGAGGTAGTCAAAAATCTCTCTCTTACTTCCAGATCTCATGTTTTCCCATGTTTTTTGCTATATAATGCATAGAACTAAAAAAATAGCTGTAGCATACATTATTTCATATATAATATACAATCTGCTTGTAAATTTTTTAATTTAGAATAAGATAATATGGTAAATAATCTCAAAAGGAGGAAAAAATGAGTAAAAAATTACCCCGCAGCCTTAAAAACAGGCGTAGAAGAAAGCGTATGTCAGGTAAGGCGCATAAAAAAGAAAAGAAATAGTATGATTGATCTTAAAAAAACTCTGCAAAAATCTCAAGGTATAGCCGTAGAGGTTGGAGAGTATATACTATCACAGATAGGTAATATAAAGAGCCTGACATTTAAAGGCGAACGCAACATAGTTACCGAAGTAGATAAGGCTGCCGAGGAGAAAATAAAAGAATATTTTAAGAGGCAGTATCCTGAATTTGATTTTCTGGGCGAGGAATTTGGCGGTGAATGCAGCAGTGAGTACTGCTGGATTGTAGACCCTCTTGATGGAACGAATAACTTTTCGCACACATTTCCTGTTTTTTGTGTTTCTATTGCACTTATGAAAAACAAAAAACCGCTTTTAGGTGTTGTCTATGATCCAAATAGAAAAGAGCTTTTTCATGCTTTAGAAAATAGCGGGAGTTATTTAAATAATAAAAAAATTACGGTTTCGAAAACAAAATTTTTAAGAGATTCATTGCTTGCTACCGGGTTTTATTATGAGTTTAAATCTCAATTTGATACTAATGTTGAACATTTTATTAATTTTTTACACGAGGCGCAGGGAATCAGGAGAACCGGGGCAGCAGCAATAGATTGCGCATGGCTTGCGGCTGGACGTGTTGATGGTTTTTGGGAGCTCGGCTTAAAGCCCTGGGATACTGCAGCAGGAATGCTGTTAATTAAGGAAGCAGGTGGCGTAGCGACAAGCTTGGAAGGTTTAGAATTTGATCCCTTTATTCCTAATATTGCAGCCTCGAATGGTTTAATACATCAAGAGATGCTTCGAATTCTTGCTTTGAAGAAAGACGCGCAGCGTTTATTTTAGAGGCGTATCAATATCTCTCAATCTGCCGCAGCAGGGCATAGGATATATAGTTAGAGGTATAAATTTTTTCTAAAGCTTTTTGTTTAAGTTCTAAAAAATTATATATTTTTATGTTACATTCCTGCGCAGTACAGCGAATGTTGTAAAATTTAATAAAGTAAAGATTAATAGCGTCAAATTCCTCAATGTCTAAATTTTTTAAAATAATAGAAACATTTTCCTGATGGTAGCGGTTTAAAAACTGGTATGGTGTGCATCTCAAATAGCTGTAATCTGTGAGGAGCCTTTACTTTGCATCTTTAGGGTATCGTAGTCGCCTATATTCTTTTATTACGGATTTAAAAAAGTTAGTCCTGAGATATTCCGTAAAAGAGCCGTTTGGAGTATAAGTTAGTAGTAAATTTTTAAAACATCTGTTGAGTAGCTTCTTATAATCGCTTTGCGTAAATGCGCGGTAGTCTCCATGGCTGTAATACAAATCTAATCCCAAACGGCGCAGATACCTGAAACCCTGCGTGCTTAAAAGATAGTCCCAGGAAAGAAATGCCCAATCTATAATGGGTTTATATTCCTGGAGCAATATATTGTAATTTTTTCCGAACTCTTCTTTGTCGCTGCGCTCATAGCATAGGAGTGTCCACTTAGTGAGTGTATCTATGTTTGAGTTAGTTGCTTTAACTTTTTTTAGTTTCGGTTGATACAATATAGGTGTATATTCAAAATCATGGTTCGACTCAGCAATGAAAAATGGCATTTCTCTTTCCTTCATTTTTTACTCCAAATTAATTATAACATACAAGTTTTTATTTTTAGAGCACTTTTCAGCCTATTTTTAAAGTATATATTCATATGTTGATTTTTCCGGTAAATATGTTAAAATTTAAAACTCATGGGCTCGTAGCTCAATAGGCAGAGCAGCTGACTCATAATCAGTTGGTTCCAGGTTCGAGTCCCGGCGGGCCCAAGCTGGTTAATAGTGTATAGTTCATAGTTAGTGAAGGAAAGAAACGAAATTCTTCAAACCATGGACTAATAGCTTTGAACTAAAGTGGGCGATTAGCTCAGTTGGTTGGAGCGCCACGTTCACATCGTGGAGGTCAGAGGTTCGAGCCCTCTATCGCCCAGGTAAGATCATTAAAAAAGAGAGACAGATGAAAATAAATTACAAAGAACAAATACCTATTTTAGTTAAACTGCAAGATGTAGACAGCAGGCTCTTTAATCTCCGTTGTGAAAAGGAAGCGAAACCGCTTGACCTTGAAGATTCAAGGAACATATTAAATCAAAAGAAGGAACATATTGATTCTCTGGAAGAGGATATTAAGAATACAAAAATGGCCATAAAGAATAAAGAACTTGATTTGCATACAGCTGAAGATGGAATAAAAAGGTTAAATCAGCAATTGTTTCAAATTAAGTCAAACGAAGCTTACAAAGCGCTGCTTACGGAGATCGCAGGCAAAAAGGCTGATAATTCTTTAATAGAGGATAATATACTTGATTTTATGGAAGAGTTAGAAAGCAAGGAATCAAACTTGAATAAAGAAAAAGAGAATTTTAAAGAGCTTGAGAGTATGTTTAAAGAGAAGGAGAAAGTCGTAAGGTATGAGATGGAATTAATAGAAGTTACGATCGCTGAAGAGGAAAAAAATAGAGAAAAAATTGCTCAAACTATCAATCCTGAATTGCTTTCAGTATATGACAGGTTGCTAAAAAAAAGAGAGTGCGTTGCAATTGTTTCAGTTAATGATGCAGCATGCGGCGGATGCCATTTAAGTCTGCGCCCACAAAGCATAAATGAGATTAAAAGGGCAGATGCATTGGTTACGTGCGAACGTTGTTCTAGAATACTTTATCTAAATGAGTAGTTTTAAACTTTATACTGACGGGGCTTCAAGCGGTAACCCTGGACCTTCAGGAGTAGGTGTTATAATAAAAGATGAGAAAGAGAATATAGTTAAAAAGGTTAGCCGCGAAATAGGAGATAGCACAAACAATATTGCTGAATACACAGCTCTAATTATAGGCCTTATAGAATCGCGCTTGCTTGGCGTGGAGGTTCTTGATGTCTTTCTTGATAGTGAGCTCTTAGTAAAACAGTGCATAGGGAAATATAAAATAAAGAGTATAAACTTAAAACCATTAAACTACATCGTACGCTATATTGGTAAAGATTTTAAAAAAATTAGCTTTACCCATATCCCGCGGGAAAAAAATAAAGAAGCAGACAAACTTGCGCAGGATGCTGCAAGGCCAAAAGACATTTTTAGCAAAATATAAAATGTAGGCAGATTGGATGGCTGCCCCGACGATTCGTCGGGGAGGAAAGTCCGAGCTCAGAGGGCAAACGTATCCTGTTAATAACAGGACAAAAGCTTATTTAGCTTTAAGGATAAGAGCCACAGAGACGAAGTCCCCGAGACGATACGTTGGGGAAGTGAAACGAGGCAATCTCTACGTGAGGTAAGGCCAAATAATCCGCGTTAAATAGGCTTGCCCGGCCAAGCGGATGGGTTGACCGCAAGAATTCCGTAGCAATACGGAATCTAGATAGATGGCCATCTAAAACAGAACTCGGCTTACTAATCTGCCTACTTTTTGTTTTCTGCAACTTCCAGTACCATCACTATTTTAATCCTTAACCGTATAAAGCTAAGATTTTTGAATGATTTTAATATATATTTATAAAGTGTGTGTAGTATTTGTTGCTTTATTGTACCATTCTTCCTCAAGAAGCAAATAGTTGTCATTGTAAGTATTTGAAAATTAAAGCTTTGTAAAGCAATATTTTAGGGGTCTTTGGCATAAGGCTTGCTTTAATAAGGTGGAGGTGAAAGATGAAGATGAAAAAGACCCCCGGAAAATGGTTCCTGATTCTTGTGTTATTTTTCGCAACTCTTCTTAAGGCAGAAGAAAAAAGCGTTACGGATGCAGTTTCAGAATTGAAAAATTTTCAAAAACAACAACTAAATTATTGTTATCAAAGTTTTTTTAGAATAAACGGGTTATACAAAAGCTCGCCGTATGTTAATGAAGTCGATATTGCTGCAACAGGTTTTGCAATGGCCGGATTAATCGCTGCTGTTAACAATAATCTTATAGAGGAAGAAAAAGCAAAAAATATGGCCTTAGAAACAATAGATTCATGTATAAAATTGCAGAGTTCCTCATCTAATAATTATTGCGGGTTCCTTTATCATTTTTACATCTATAATGAGTACACAGACTTCCTTGAACACAAATCCGACGTTGAAGTATCCACTATAGATACTGCTTTATTATTAGCGGGAATAATAACCGCCGCAGAGTACTTTAATTCAAAAGGCTATAAAGAAGTAAAGGATAGAGCAGAGATTTTTTATGCGCAGATAAACTGGAGCGGGTTTTTTGATCAAAAAAAAGGTTTATTCCATATGGCTTGGAGAGGAAAATTTTTTGGTTGCTGGGATTTTTACACCGATGAGGTTTTGCTTATAGCTATCCTTGCTCAAGCCTCGCCTAATCCGGGATACAGAGTCGATATTAAAGAATCATTTGGTAATATAGATATTAAAAGCGGGTCTTACAAAGAGTATGAGTATGTCTATTCATGGTATGGAAGCTTATTCAGCTATCTTTTTGCGCATGCTTTTGTTGATTTCAGAAAAGTGGGAAAGGACACAGTCCATAACATAGATTGGTGGCAAAATACAAAAAATGCAATCAGCGCTGATATTGCCTGGTGTAAAGAGAAGGGCTATCCAAAAGATATTTGGGGGCTAAGTGCTGCCTGGTCTAAAGAGTCAGGTAATAGAGAAAATATGGAGTATCGCAGTAGAATTGGTGCGGCCTTGTGTGGAAGCTGGGATAGGTATGAAAACGATAAAAACGGCGTTGTTGCGGTTGCGCCATATGCAAGCATATCCTCATTGCCTTTTTTTGAGGAAAAGCCATTACTTGAAAACCCGGCATTCAGGATATTTGACAAAGTAAAACATAAGGCTGTTGATAGGTCAGGGCTATTAATCGAATCTCTTGATGCAGCGAAAGTAGATGCTTATGGAGTGCCTGAAATAAACTCGCATTGGCTCGTCGGAATAGATATTGTATTCCCGGCTTTGATGATAGAAAACTACTTTAGCAATTTGATTTGGGATAACTTCATGAAAAACCAATATATTCAGTTTGCGCTTCTAAAGACATTTCCTGGCTATTACATGAATTTAGCAAAAAAGTAAAATATGAGTATAGTTCTTGACAAAATAGGTTATTTATGTGATATTTCTACAACTATGAAATACGCAATTATCGAAACAGGCGGAAAGCAGTATAAGGTTCAAAAAGGAGATGTAATAAATGTTGAGCGTCTTAAGAACGCAAAACCTAAAATTAGCTTTGACAAAGTAGTTGCTATTTGTTCAAAAAGTGGAATAAAAACAGGTAATCCGTATATACAAGGTGCAACTGTAAAAGCCGAGGTTCTGGCAGAGGAAAAAGGTAAAAAAACTATAATTGTAAAGTTCCGCAGAAGAAAGAGTTATGAAAAAAAGACGGGACATAGACAGATTTATACGAAGGTAGAGATAGGAACTATTTCGGAGGATTAAATATGGCACATAAAAAAGGTGGCGGTAGTACAAGAAACGGACGCGACAGCGCATCGAAAAGATTAGGGGTAAAAAGATCACAAGGCCAATTTGTTAAGGCAGGCTGTATATTGATTAGGCAGCGGGGCACAAAGTTTAAGGCCGGAAATAATGTTGGCAGAGGCAGAGATGATACTCTCTTTGCGCTAAGCGATGGCTATGTTAAGTTTCGCTCTAGAAAAGTAGATGTCCTTCCTGAACCTATCACAAATATTTGTTCCTTAAGTTGAGTTTTGTAGATCAGGTAAAAATTTATATCAAATCTGGAAATGGCGGGAAAGGCTGCTTTAGTTTTTGCTTTAACAAGCGTACCGCTAAAAGATATTCCGACGGCGGCGATGGCGGCGACGGCGGCGATATCATAATCAAAACAAATCCGCATCTTTGGGATTTGACACATCTTAAATTCCAAAAACATTTCAAAGCTGAAAAAGGAAGCCATGGCGGCAGTAATACAAAAAAAGGCAGGAATGGAAAAGACTCTGTTATTGAAGTTCCACCGGGAACAATAATAAAAGATCTCAACAATAATTTAGTCATAAAAGATTTGCTTGGCACTGATGAGTCTGTATTAATTAGCAAGGGCGGTAAGGGAGGCCACGGAAATTCTTTTACAAAATCAGAGCCGACATTGCCTTCTCCCGGTAAAGAGAAAACCTTGCATTTGTCTCTTAAGCTAATAGCGCATGCTGGATTAGTTGGTTTCCCTAATGCAGGCAAAACGACATTTATTAATAAACTTTGTAAAACAAAAGGTAAGACTGCCAATTATCCGTTTACAACATTAGAGCCTTTGCTTGGGGTTATCTGGGATAAGGACAAGGTAATAAAGATTGCCGATATTCCCGGCTTAATAAAAGAGGCTCATAAGGGCAAAGGGTTGGGAGATCTTTTCCTGAAGCATATTCAGAGGACAAAGCTATTGATTTTTGTTCTTGGACTTGCGGATACTGATCCCCTGCCGTGGGAGGCTTTACGTATTTTAAAAAACGAGCTTGAATGTTTTGATGCAAATCTCATAAAAAAAGATTATATTATTATTGTTAATAAAATAGATTTGCCAGAATCAGTGGAAAAACTTAAAATCTTATCTAAAGAGTATGCGAAAGAAAAAAGGAGAATAATTGCGGTTTCTGCCTTAAAGAGTGAAAATTTAGAAAAAGCAAAAGAAGCTATTTTGAAATTTGCGATTACTTAAAAGTTATGTATAAAAAAATTGTTGTAAAAGTTGGGGCTAGTGTTTTAAGGAGAGAGGGTTCTCTCAATTTAGGCAAGTTTAATGAAATTGCGCAGAACATAAGCTCATTAAACAAAAGCGGCAGAAAGATTATCCTTGTCAGCTCAGGTGCTATCGCTTCTGGGCTATCAAGATTAAAAATAAAAAGAAAACCTCAATCCCTCTGTGAGTTGCAGGCTATTGCTTCATTAGGGCAGATTGAGCTTATGAGGTTATATCAGAAGTATTTTGCTAAATATAATATGGAAATCGGCCAAGTTCTCTTAAATTGGGATGATTTTTCTAATAGAAAAAGATATCTAAATGCAAGAGAGACAATGTTAAATTTGTTAAAGTTAAATATTATCCCGATAGTAAACGAAAATGATGCCTTGGCAACGGAAGAGATAAAGCTTGGTGATAATGACAGATTGTCTGCTATGGTGGCTTCATTGGTCGAAGCTGATTTGCTAGTCATACTTTCAGATGTTGAAGGTATATACGACTCTGAAAAGAAACTCATTTTAGATGTTGAGAATTTAAAAGACGTCAAAAAATACTGTTTTGGCACCGATAAAGAATTTTGCGTTGGCGGCATGATAACAAAAGTTGAAGCAGCCAAAATAGCTACCTCTTTTGGAATACCGACTCTCATATCAAGCGGAAAAATTAAGAATCCGATACTTGAGATATTAAATAAAAAAACGGGTACATTCATAAGGCCGCAGAAAAGATTGCAGGCCAAAAAACATTGGATTGCCTACCTTTCTAAACCAAAAGG
>CAZAPE010000056.1:0-9705 GCA_964487065.1 uncultured Planctomycetia bacterium
TGCGGATTTGCGTTGGCTGATGGCTAACATCGCCCTTATTACAAAAAAGGAGAAGCTGGAGGTTGTTTCCATTCAGCCTCTGCCTATAGAGGGAGGCGACTTTTATAAAAGGCTTCGTATATCGCTGGAAGTCGAGGGAAGTTATAATCAAATTGGTAAGATGATTGAAGATATAGATAATTCTGAAAACTATTTTGAGCTAAATATTTTAAATATTACCCCGGTCTATGAAAAAGGCGAAGGCAAGGATGGGCGGGTAAAATCTACAACCAAAGAAGGGGATATACTCCTGAATGCGAAAATAGAGATCGCTACAATAGTACCTAATCTATGAAGAGGTTAATATTCTTATTATTGGGTTTATTTTTAATCCAAATCTCAAATATTTCCTTTGCCCAGCAGAAATATATAGGCGATCAGTTCCGGGATCCATTTAAATCTTATCTTCCGGATGTTGATATAAAAAATAATATTGCGCCACAGGAGTTTAAAAAATTAAATCTCTCCGGGGTAATCTGGGGAGGCGGTGCGCCCTTAGCCATAATCGACGGTAAGATATATGCGATAGGCGAAGACATATTGGGTGCAAAGATTATCGAGATAAATAAAAAGGGTGTATTGCTTGAATATAAGGATGACACCTATCTTTTAAAACCGAAATAAGGAGGTAGAAAGCAATGAAATCTATTCCAAGAAACTTTCTGTTAATATGCCTGATCATGTTTTTATCCTCGCTTGCTTCCGGCGCCGATGTTGCAGGCAGCGCTGAGAATAAAATCTTTCTTGATTTTAAGGACGCAAGCCTGAAAGATGTTTTAAAGGCCTTTTCTATGCAGTCAGGATTGAATTTTATAGCCAGCGAGAAGATAGAAGAGAAAAAAGTTACGCTTTATATGGAGTCTGTTTCTGTATCCGATGCCCTGGATACTATTTTGAGGGCAAACAGCCTTACCTATGAGCAGCCCGAAGGATCAAATATATTAATAGTCAAGAAGCTCAGCGTGCCTGAAATTGAAACAATAACGCGTATCTATCAGCTTAATTACGCCGATGCAACAATGGTTAAAGAGTTATTCAGCGGAATGAACCAGAGCACGCAGCTTAGCCAGCAGAGTCCGGAAGGAGTTTTGATTGCAAAGCCGTTTATCCAGGGAGTGCTCTCGGAGTATGGCAAGATAGCCGCCGATAAGCGCACTAACAGCATAATAGTAACTGATATTCCGACCCGTTTTCCGATGATAGAAGAAACGATTACAAAGCTTGATGAAGCAACCCCCCAGGTGATGATAGAGGCAGAAATACTTGAAGTTGCTACTGATTATTTAGAGAAAATAGGGCTTGAGCTTAGCGAAAACGGTTTTATGACTTTTACCGGCCCTACAATAGCGACGCGGAATGTTTTTGGGCAGAACGACCGCTTTAGCGGACTTGCTGATTCTTCTACCGAATACGGGACGCTTTCTGCGGGAAATTTCGCGGCCACTCTTAATCTGCTTAAGAGAGATTCCGAAACCAAAATCCTCGCCCGGCCTAAAGTTCTAACCTTAAGCAACCAGACAGCGGAGATTAAAATAACCGCCGAAACAGCGGTTGCCTCTATTACCGAGGAGTTTTCTAATACAGATAGGACAACAACTAAAGCAGAAAGGATGGAAACAGGAGTAAAACTTGTCGTTACGCCTATTGTTAATAAAGACGGTTATGTAACCATTGAGGTTGCTCCCGAAGTTACAGAGCCTAAAGATTCGATATTCTTTTCCGGCACTTATGTTGATCCGCACACAAGGAGCGCTAAAACAACAATACGGGTAAAAGATGGAGATACTCTTGTTCTGGGAGGATTGATTAAGAACGATTCTGATGTGAGAGAGAAAAAAATTCCGATATTAGGAGATATCCCTTTCATAGGGCGGGCGTTTAAATATAACTATGAATCAAAACAGAGCAAAGAGCTGATAATATTTATAACCCCACATGTCGTTAAAGATCACTATTATACTTTAAAAAATGACACAGCATTAATTGAACGAGAATCTTCTCGCGAAGCTATTAACCGCGATGAGGCTATCGAAAAAACATTGGAGGAATCCAACTGATATGGCGGTACGGGAGAAGGTTGGTGAGATACTTACAAAGGAAGGCCTGATTACCGAAGAGGACCTTGAGAAGGCTATCCAGCATCAGCGCAAGAGCGGCGGTAAATTGGGAGATGTTCTTATTGCTATGGGTTTTGTAACTGAAAAAGAGATTGCCGCGGCCTTAGGTAAACAGCTTGAGATTCCTTATTTGAGCATTGCAAGCGGAGGATTAAGGCCGGCAAAAGAGCAAGGCCTGGAGAATCTGATTCCTGAGGCTGCATCTAGAAAATATCTTGTGCTCCCTATTTCAAGAACTTTCGATTCCCTTACGGTTGCAGTAGTGGATCCTTTGGATTTTATTGTAATAGATAATTTAAGAAAGATAACGAAATGCGATGTCAATCCGGTTATTACTACGAAAGCAGAGATAATGCAGGCAATAGATGAATTCTACGGCCCTAAAGATATTTTTAAAGAGGCGATTGAAAAATCATATACACGAGAGACTAAAGAGCGGACTTTAGAAGAGATTGATGAGGAGGAGGTTTTAAGCCTGGACCGTCTGATTGCCAAGGCGGAAGAGGCTCCTGTTGTCAAATTGGTAGATCTAATTGTAAAACAGGCGATAGAGGAAGGTGCCAGCGATATTCATATCGAGTCTTTGGAAAGTCGGATGCGCCTACGTTACAGAATTGATGGAGTGTTGCAGGAGAAGCCTCCGCCGGCGCCGCATTTACAACTTGCAATCATATCGAGGATAAAAATTCTCTCTAAGCTTGATATAGCAGAGAAAAGACTTCCTCAGGATGGCAGTTTTGTAATGAAACTTGATGATAGATTTGTTGATTTTAGAATTTCAACTATACCGACTATATACGGAGAGAAAGTTGTAATAAGAATTCTGGACCGTTCTCAGCTTCCTTTAGATTTAACTCAACTGGGTTTTGAGTCCAGTCAGATAAAAATCTTTAGAGAGGCTATATATAAGCCTTATGGTCTTGTTTTTCTTACCGGTCCTACAGGAAGCGGAAAGACGACTACTCTTTACGCTGCCCTAAACGAGATAAATACTGCTGATAAAAATATTATTACAATAGAAGATCCCGTCGAATACAGGCTTGAAGGTGTAAATCAAGTTCAGGCTAAACCTCAGATAGGTTTGAATTTCGCCAATGCATTAAGGTCTTATTTAAGACAGGATCCGGATGTGATTCTGGTCGGCGAAGTAAGGGATTTGGAAACAGCAGAAATATGTATTCGTGCTGCTCTTACAGGACACCTTGTTTTATCCACATTGCATACCAATGATGCCGCTTCTGCGATTACAAGATTAATGGATATAGGAATCGAGCCCTATCTTCTTAACCCATCGCTGATAATTGTGGCAGCCCAGAGGCTGGTTAGAAAGTTATGCTCGGCGTGTAAGGAGGCTTACGAGCCTACCAAGGATATCGAAAAACACCTGAAAATAAAGAAAGATTTGATATTTAAAGCAAAAGGATGCGAACAGTGCCGCCGCACCGGTTATTCCGGAAGAGTAGCGGTATATGAGGTTATTCCGATAGATGCTGATTTCAGAAGCCTTGTTTCCAAAAGAGCCTCTTCAGATACAGTAAAAGATTTAGCCAAACAAAAAGGATATCTTACTCTCTGGGACAGCGGCATTAGAAAAGTAGAGGAAGGCATAACAAGCATTGAAGAGGTTATGAGGGTTACGCTAATAAAAGAAGATTAGTTTATGGCGATATATATTTACAAAACTAAAAGTACCTCCGGGAATATTGAAAAAGGTAAGATAGAAGCAGGCGATAAATATAAAGCTGTAGATATGCTTCAGGCTCAGGGCTTTATAGTTCTCTCGCTTAATGAGGCAAAAGATGTTTTTGCCTCACAGCAGGCATTTAAAAAAAAACGCCTCCGGGCCAGGGTTAAAACTGATGATCTTTCTTCCTTTGCCAGGCAGCTGGCGACACTCTTAGATTCCGGAGTTCCTCTTTTAAGAAGCCTTGAAATTGTTAAAGATCAAGCCGAAGTAAAGCCGCTTCGGATAGCTCTTGAGAAAATAGTAAAAGATATAGAAGCAGGCGAATCATTAAGCGCAGCAATATCAAAATATCCCAGAATATTCTCTTCCTTCTGGGCGAACCTTATAGCATCCGGTGAAACCAGCGGCCAGTTGCCATATGTTCTTGTGCAGCTTACTCAGTATATGGAATCAACGGCTTCGTTGCAGAGAAAGATTGTCTCAGCCCTTATTTATCCGGCGATTTTAACCATAGCGGCAATAATTGCTCTATTTGTTTTTGTTACAACATTAATACCCATGTTTGGTGAGCTGTATGCCTATTTTGGCTCTAAGCTTCCTCTTCTCACCCAGATAATAATAGATACAAGCTATCTGCTCAAGAAAGGTTTGCCGGTTCTTGTTCCGATAGTAATCCTGGGTGCTGTTTTTATGGTGCGGTTTTTTGGCTATACCGAGCGCGGCGCAATGTATATGGACATTTTTAAAATACGCTGCCCGTTAATCAGGATTCTCTATTTAAATGTTATTTTGCATAGATTCAGCAACGGCCTTGCTATGATGCTGAAAAGCGGGGTGCCGATACTGTATTCCTTAGAGGTAATAGCCAAAGCGGTTGCAAACAGGATTTACGAGGCTGTTATCATTAAAGCCAGGGAGAAGGTGAAAGAAGGAGATTCGCTCGGCGCTACGCTGGAGAGCTTTCCTAAGGAGTTTCCTCTATTTGTTACCAACATGATTAAAATCGGCGAAGAAAGCGGAAATCTTCCCAATATGCTGGCCCATATTTCAGAGTATTACAACGAAAAAGTAAATACTATTGTTACGCGTCTGCCTTACATCATTGAACCCTTAATCCTGTTGACAATAGGTGCTGTAATAGGCATAATTGTCATAGCAATGTTTTTGCCTATATTTGGACTATCAAGCGCTGTACAGATATAAAAGGAGGTAAGGTATGAAAAAAGGTTTTACTCTTCTCGAAATCCTTATAGTGGTTATTATAATCGCAATTCTGGCAACTTTTGGTATCCCGCAATATATTAAGGCCTCAAGAAAAGCGATAGCATCGGAGGCAATAAGTACAATCGGATCTCTTCGCGGCGGCATCGCGCGCTATTATCAGGAGAATAATGCTATGCCTACAAGCGGCGCTATTATAGATTTAGATATTGTTGGAAGTGCGACTGGCGTGACCAATCTGACCAAAAATTTTGGCTTCACTTGGGTTGGAGCAGACCCTGAAAACCTTACAATTACAGCTACCGGAGAGCTAAGTACTAGGGGAGCAAACTTTGTTATTACACACGATGGTTCAAGCATAACCATAACATATGACGGTGTACTACTACAATGAGGATATCTTTTCTGCGTAAAAACAGCAAAAATGGCTACACGCTTATGGAACTATTGGCAACTATTGTAGTCGTTGCAATACTTGTTACAATAGCTTTCCCTGTATTTAGAAAGACAATCGAAAAAAGCCGCGAGAAGATAGCGACTACGAATTTAAAACTTATTCTTGCCGGGGAGAATCTTTACCGTTTAAGCCACGACCATTACTATGTTCCGGGAGAAGAGGATTTCTTAAGCAATATAAATGATAACCTCAACCTTGATATCGAAGCTAAGAATTTTACATATAAAATGGAGACAACCGGCGCCTATACCTTTGAGGTTCGCGCTTTTGATGCCGACGGCGAGGAAGTAGCCTGTATCGCCCAAGACGGCCAGAGTTGCGGGCCTGCCGAGTAAAATTCTTATGGGAAGAAGAGGGTTCACTCTCCTTGAAATAATAATCGTTGTTGTTATTCTTACTATTCTTTTCTCTTTCGGCTTAACAAACTACAGTAAAACTCTTTACGAAGGCAGAAAGAAAATCGCTGCAAACAATAAAGAGCTTATCGAAAAATCTTTAAAAATTCATTATATAAATACAGAGTCTGATTTGGAGGCCGAGCTTATAGGTGAAGATGCTATAAATAATGCTTTAGATACCAGAATAAAAGACAGTTTTTTTGAATATTCTGTAGATGCTTCCGGAAATGTAACCGTGACGGATAATAAAGGCAACGTAGTTATATTTAATAACTAAAAATCTCAAAAAGGTTCTTACTATGGAAGAGAGAATGCATAATTATTTAAAGGTAATGGTTGAGAAACGGGCTACAGATTTACTGCTTACCGCTGGCCGTCCGCCGCAGCTTAGGGTTGATGGCAGGTTAGCCTTATTGGAGGCTGAGGCGCCTCTTAATCCCGATGAGGTTAAAGGGCTTGCGTTTTCAATACTTGAGGAGAGCCAGATAGCCCATTTCGAAAATCAGAAAGAGTTTGATACTTCATACGGTTTAAGCGGAATCGGGCGTTTCAGGATGAATCTGTTCTATCAAAGAGGTTCTGTTGCCTGCGCCATCCGTTTTATACCGTTTGAGGTTCCGAATATAGATTCGCTGGGTTTGCCCTCTGCATTAAAAGATTTTTGTGAGAAATCTAACGGGCTTTTCCTTGTTTGCGGCCCAACGGGATGCGGTAAATCAACAACTTTAGCAGCGCTGGTTGAGCATATAAACCGCATACGCAGAGATAATATTATTACAATAGAAGACCCGATTGAATATTTGCACAAGCATAATCTTTCAACGGTGAATCAAAGAGAGTTAGGCCGCGATACGAATTCGTTTGCCGATGCATTGAGGCATGTAGTACGCCAGGACCCGGATGTGATTATGATAGGAGAGATGCGTGATTTAGAAACTATGCAGGCGGCTTTAACGCTTGCAGAGACCGGGCATTTGATTTTTGCAACATTACATACCGTAGATGCGACTAATTCAATAGCAAGAATAATAGATGTTTTTCCTGTTTACCAGCAGCAACAGATTAGACTGCAGCTTTCACTATCTTTGCTGGGCGTAATAGTGCAGCAGCTGATACCAAAAAGAGATGCTACGGGGCGTGTTCTTGCTTTTGAGCTTATGAAAGCAACCCCGGCAATAAAAAATATGATCCGCGAAAATGCATTACATCAGATATACTCAACAATTCAGATGGGTAAGAGCGATAATATGTCTACGATGAACCAATCCTTAAGCGAGCTTTATCGCAAGAATTTAATCTCAAGGGATGAGGCTTTAAAGAGGAGCCCTAACCCGGAAGAGTTAAGGAGAAGCATTCTTTAATGCAAAAAGGATTTACGTTAATAGAGATACTTGCCGCAGCGGTTGTGGTTGTAATAGTTTCGATAGGTACCCTCGCCGTTATTGAAACCGGAGCAAAGATTTTAACCGAGGCCAGGCTTAAAACAGAAGCAGCCCTTTTGGCTGAAAGCACGCTGGAGGAAATTTTTGTGCGCGCAAAGACAGAGACAGGATACGATGCGCTTTCGGACGCAGATATCTCTGTTCCGGCAGCATTTATCCTGGCAAACCGCATAATAACGGCTGCTTATGATATTGTTGATGTTCCTGGATTCGAACTTAAGAAAGCGACCGTTACTATAACATGGGAAAAGGGCGGTTTAAGCGAGCCCGAAAAGAGCCTTAACTTTGAAACTTTAATTTTTAACCCCGCATATATCGAATGAAAGGGTTTACGCTTTTAGAATTACTTTTAGCAATCGCACTTTTAGGTGTAGTGATTTTTGCTGCTACCTCAGCGCAGCTTAATGTGGGGAATATTTTTAATATCGATTTAGCAAAATCTGTTTTTGTAAGAGACGGTTCTTATGTAGTAAATGAGATTGCAAAAATGATTAGAATGGGCGAAAGTATATCTGGGGGAAGTATTTGGATAAATGATTTTCAAGAAGGTGTTTATGAGCTGGTTTATTTTAAGGATGGAAACTCCTTAAAATACAGGAATCCTTATCTTGGTGTTATTTCAACATCAGGAGTCAGTGAAGACACTGTATTGATAGCCGATAATGTTTCTTTCTTTGAAATAGCAGAGGATCCTCTTGTTTCGGGGCTTTATGATGTAACATTAACTTTAAATGATGAAAATAAGGATATCGAAGTAACTCTTTCGACAAAGGCAGGGTTAAATAATGCACCGTAAAGGAGTAGCGCTTATTATTGCTATTGCAATGCTGCTTGTAGTATCGGCGATACAGGTAGCTTATATCGCTCTTTATTATAACAATTATAGGCTAGCCGATAAATTGGTAAAGAAAGTCCAGGCGCATTACAAATGCCGTGCCATTGAGGCCTGGGCTATGGATCATGTCTACCAGAATTCGATAGACGCTACGATTGATCTTTCCTATTTTAGCGGGGAGATAAACGATGTGATTACAATAGATGATTTTGTGGGGCAAATTTATGCCGGAGATGTGTATCAAGATACCGATGATCTTGATGATCCGAATCAAACCAAAAAAGGTCTTATAATATGGTCGCGCGTTACAGAGCAGATTCCAAACGGCACTATTAAGGGCGAGAGTAAAACCGTACTTTTCGCCCGTTACGTTGATGTCGATGGAGACGATATCTTAGGTAGCGGGGAGGAATTCGAGAAGATATTCTGGCAGCAGCTTGATCCCGGGGTAGATGTAGCAATAGAATTTTAGGGGGTGTAGCTCAGCTGGCTCCGACGCATTTATATATAAAAGCATAAGGAAGTCGGAGTCACGACTGCCCCGACGATACGTCGGGTCACGTCGGGAGAGAGCGTCTTGTTCGCAATGAGATTCAGGTGTTTTCTATAACTTCAACAAAATCAAGATATTGCATTTATTCCCTTTAAAATAAACCATTTAGCGACTTACCTGTATTACCACCAATTCCGAGTATTGCCCTGTATTGCCCTGTAGGATGGACACTATTTGGACACTAATTCGGGGATGCTGATCATGAATGTCTATAGTTTAGTGAAGAGCACAAGTTATTTTTATTCCTTTATTTGTAAAGTACAGGAAAATCAGGTATATTTATATTGGTAAGGAGAAATAGAACATATGAAAAAAACAGTTATTTTATTAAGCTTGCTAACTTTATTTTTTGTTCAAACTCAATATGGTTATGCAAGAGTAGTTAAGTACATAACAGATTATACGGCTTATGTAAGTAGGGAAGATAGCGGCTGGGAAAGATTATTAGAAAATCAAAATGGAATTACAGCAGTAGAAGAAGTTAAATTCAACAGAGATAAAGAAGATGCACAGCCTTTCCATGGCATTACTACTATTGCAAGGGTAGATGAAGATAGTGATTTATATGGTAGATTAAGCGAAGTATTAGATGAAATTAAAAGTTCAGATTTTGGACATAAAATACATTTTGTTGACCCAATATCGTTTCATATAACCCTATGTGATATAGAATTGGGATTAGATGATGTAGGCAAGGAATCCAGTGGAAAAAATCCAGTAACTCAGGAAAGAGAGGGCGAACTTATAAAACAGTTTGAAGCAACAAAAGAAGATCTTAGTAGTATTGAGCAAATAAAAACTGTTATTAGGGGAATTGGTACATTCCCTGGCGCTGGTTCCAAAATTTTATTTTTTAGAGTATATCCCCAAGAGGGTGACCACGATGGTTTAAATAGACTTTTGCGTATAAACAATATTTTAAAAGGTAATATAGACGGGAATAATATACCAAACCG
>CAZAPE010000057.1:0-9477 GCA_964487065.1 uncultured Planctomycetia bacterium
TGGAACAGGACATTTTTGCTTTGTTAAAACCGGACATTATTGTATTGCGATTACAGTGTTTATTTAAAGACTATTCTCATGTCCCGCAAGGTATAACTACCGATACCGTCGCGATCAGCAGCGCTTGGGACAATTATATTTAAAGAGCTTATGGCTGCAACGTCTGAAATTTCAAACAGACTTAGCGGAATTAATATTAATGTCGCCCCTTTCAGATCCGCAAACAACTCTTTAGATACACCGCCATCTTTTAGGGAGAGGGAAATCTTAAGCATCTGGGGGCCTCTCTTGCCGGGCAATACAACAATCTGCAAAGCGCACTCACTTGCTTCCTGCTGCGGCAGCTCTTGAGGAAAAGAGATTTCACAGCTTGAAGAACGTTTTGGCAGCGATAAATAACTAATTCCAATGCTTCTGCTTTTATTATCGATACTTGTTGTTATAATTCCAAGAGGGCCGATGCTGGTTTGAATAAATTTCTTAGAATCCCCCTGGAAAAGATAGCTAAAGTCATAGAGCAACTCTCTGTCCAAATTAAAAACAGGCGCGTTTTCACGCAATTCAGGATTCATTAGAAAAGCTTGCGGCAGGGCAAATGTAATGCTCTGGTTTTCTGCCTCAGAAGCGAAAAGAACCGGGACAAGAAGGATAAAGAAAAGCATTGCAGTTATTATCTTCATAATGCGTAATTTAAATTATACTCTCTCAGCCCAAGGAGCACAATCAATTAGATTTTTTTCCTGCGACAACGATAACAAACTCTCCCTTTATTACTATTTGCGAGGATTCAATAGCAGACAAAATATCCCCAATAGAGCCTCTTATAAACTCTTCGTTTATCTTTGTTATCTCACGCCCCAGGCAGACATCTCTATTGCCCAGGCTTTGCGATATTTCCAAAAGCGCTTTTTTTACTCTGTGCGGGGATTCATAAAAAATAATACTTCTTCTTTCATTTTTTAAACAGTCAAGGCGCTGCTTTCTTTTCCCGGATTTACGCGGCAAGAATCCTTCAAATACAAACCTATCTGTCGCAAGGCCCGATGCCACCAACGCAGAAATCATCGCATTTGCTCCTGGAACAGGAATAATATCGACGCCCTGTTTTACCGCCTCCCTGACTAAATAAAAACCGGGATCAGAAATTCCAGGAGTCCCGGCATCAGATATAAGAGCAATTGATTTCCCCTCCTTGAGCGCAGCGATAATAGCTGGCGATTTTCTCTCCTTATTAAAATCATGAAATGGTTCCTTGGGTGTTTTTATATTATACTCGCGAAATAGTCTCTCTGAATGCCTGGTATCCTCACACAAGACAAAAGCTACCTCTTTTAAAACCTCGATTCCTCGAAAGGTCATATCTTTCAGGTTGCCTATGGGCGTGGCTACAAGAAAAAGTTTTCCGCTATTCACTTAGTTTTAAATTACTCCACGGTTACACTCTTAGCAAGATTCCTGGGCCTATCCATATCATATCCTTTCAATGCCGCCACTGCATACGCAAAAATCTGCAACGGCACAATTGTAAGAAGAGGCGAAAATATATCCTCAATATCAGGTATAAAAATTACCTCTTTAACATAACTCTTTATCTGTATATCTCCTGTTGTTGCAATCGCAATCACCTTGCCTTTACGGGCAAGGACCTCGCGAATATTAGAAACCATCTTATTATAAACAGCAGACTTATTGACTATGCAGATAACCCCGCGGTATTCGTCAATAAGAGCAATTGGCCCGTGCTTCATCTCGCCTGCTGCATAGCCTTCAGCGGGGATGTAAGATATCTCTTTCAGCTTCAATGCTCCTTCAAGTGCAGTGGGAAAATTTATATTTCTACCTAAATAGAGAAAGGCTCCGAAGTGAAGAAATCTCTTGGCAGTTCGTTCAATATTTTTATAATCATTCAACACTCTTTTAATCGCGCCGGGAACCCTCTTTAGTTGCGCGCTTATTTTAATCAGCTTATCTTTATTTAAGCAGCCTTTAACTGCGGCAAGATACAATGCAAAAAGATAAAGCACCATTAATTGAGATGTGTAGGCTTTTGTCGAAGCTACTCCGATTTCCGGCCCTGCATAAGTATAGACTGTCGCATCTGCCTCCCTTGTAAGCGAAGAGCCTAAGGTATTGCAGACGGCAAGCACCTTAACCTTATTTTTCTTAGCCTCTTTAACAGCGGCCAGAGTATCCGCGGTTTCTCCGGACTGGCTTATAGCAATGACCAGCGTTTTTGATTGGATAACCGGATCCCGATAGCGGAATTCGCTGGATAAATCTACGCTCACAGGTATACGAACCAGGGATTCAATTGCATATTTCCCTATTAGCCCGGCATGATATGCGGTGCCGCAAGCGATAACTACTATATTGTTTAGCTCTTTAAAAAATCTTTTCTCGATAGCAAGGTTTTCAAACTTAATACTTCCCGAAGGCTGAACATATTGCGCAATTAAACGCGACAAACCCTGCGGCTGTTCAAAGATCTCTTTGAGCATAAAATGCTTGAATCCCCCCTTGGTTGCTGTATCTACCGTATAGGCTATCTTTTCGATAGCCGGTTTAACCCTCTCACCCTGGAAGTCAAAAACGGCAATCTTTTCTTTTGTTACAACGGCAATCTCCTTATCTTTTAAGGAGATAATTTTTTTTGTATAGTTTAAAATTGCATGTATGTCGGAGGCGATAAAATTCTCTTCTTTGCCAACGCCTACAACTAAAGAAGAGTCATTACGCGCAATAAATATTTTCCCCGGCTCATATGCGCTTATTACCCCTAAAGCATAAGAGCCCTTGAGCATCTTTAATGCCTTAACAAACGCCGACTTGAAATCACCCTTGTAAAATCTACTGATTAAATGCGCGATTGCCTCGGTATCTGTTTCGGACTTAAACCTGCAGCCTTCTTTTTGTAATGCTCTTTTTAATTCAGTGGAATTTTCAATTATTCCGTTATGAACTATTGTAATATTTCCGCTGCAATCGCTATGCGGATGAGCATTTCTTCTGGAAGGCTCGCCGTGAGTAGCCCAACGCGTATGACCTAATCCGCAATGGCCGGACATCGCAACGTTGCGGCTCTTTAAAAGTTCTTCCAGATGAATAATCCTGCCTTTGCATTTCAGTGCTACAATTCTATTTCTCGCCGATAGTATGGCAATCCCGGCAGAATCATATCCCCGATATTCAAGTTTTTTCAGGCCATTTAAAACTACATCTCTAGCCTCTTTATTGCCGATGTAGCCGATTATCCCACACATGCTTTTTATTATAATGTATTTTCGACGCTTTTAATAAAACTTTTGCTCTCCGGGAAAAATTTAAAAAGCTGAATTTTAAAGCCCTGCAACGGCATCTCTGTCTATAATAAATACGCAATCCGGATGGTAGCGCAGGAAAGAGGCGGGCACACTTGGCGTAATGGTCCCATTAACCGCATTGTTAATTGCTTGGGCCTTATTTTCTCCTGTTGCCAAGAGAACAATCTTGCGAGCCTCTAAAATAGTTCCTATGCCCATAGTAAGTGCCTGAGTAGGAACATCCTCTTGTTTTTGAAAAAACCGGGCATTATCTTTTATTGTCCGCCGCTCTAAATCTACGATGCGCGTTCTGGAACCCAGAGCAGAGCCCGGCTCATTAAAAGCAATGTGCCCGTTGGAGCCGATTCCTAAAACCTGTAAATCTACCCCGCCATATTGCGTAAATAAAGTTTCTTCAAACTGCTGACATTCAATCTGAGGGTTTTTGCAAACACCATTTAAAACATATGTTCGCGCTTTATCAATATTAATGTGATCGAACAAAACATTATTCATAAAATAACGGTAGCTCTGAGGGTGATCCGGCGCAAGCATAAAATACTCATCTAAATTAAAGCTTGCTGTTTTAGTAAAATTAAGCCCTTTTCCCTTATGCAATACGATAAGCTGCTTATACAGCTCTACCGGGGTGCTTCCTGTTGCAAGCCCTAACACAATCTCAGGTTTAGAGGAGATCGCTTCTGAGAAAATACGGGAGACCTTGAACCCGACATCTTTTATGTCGTCACAAATAATAATCTGAATAGGTTTTTCATCCATGCTTTTAGACAACTGGTATTTATAAACGTCCCCAGCCGGATTTGAACCGGCGCCGACGACTCGAAAGGCCGTTGTCCTGGGCCGCTAGACGATGGGGACATCTCTTTTAAATAAAATATTAAATATTAAAAATAAAAGATTGTAAACAAAAATCTAATTCTTAATATTTTCTACCCCTGCTAGTTTACCCTGTTTTGCCGGATTTTGCAAATCAAACTCTTATTTTTTTAAAACAAACACGGGTTTGTCCGGATACGATATAAATCAGAACATACGCACCGGAAGCGGGCTTAACTAAAAAACTGTACTGCGGCAAGAGCAGCGCCCTATCGTAAATGTTGATTCCCAAACATATTCCACTGCTTCATTTTCTACACTACTCTTCTTCTATAACTTTCGCAAATGATACAACTTTATCTTTATCCGCAGTTCTCACAATCCTTACCCCGGAGGTGCTTCTGCCTATAGTACGAATGCCTTTGACTGATATTCTGACAACCTGTCCGCTTTGCGTAGTTAAAACCAGCTCTTCGTTTTCGCTTACGCCTTCGGCTCCGACAACATTACCGGTTTTTTCTGAAATCTTCATGTTGATGATTCCTTTGCCGGCGCGCGATTGAACAGTATACTCTTTCACCGCCGTCCTCTTACCGAACCCTTTCTCGCTGACGCTTAAAAGCTCTCCCTCTTTTGTAACGCAACACATGCTGACAACATAATCTTTTGGGGCCAGCTTTATCCCTCTTACGCCTTGCGCGCTGCGGCCCATAGCCCGAATCTGCTTTTCAGGAAAACATATTGATTTCCCCTGACGTGTCGCCAGAAAAACATTTTTCTTGCCGTCGCTAGGCTCAGCGGCAATAAGAACATCGGTCTTATTTAGAGAGATAACGATAATCCCCCCGCGGCGCGGATTACTTAATTCTTCAAGCTTTAGCTTCTTAATCATCCCCTGCGCAGTCACGAGAATCAAAAACTGTGCTGTTGCAAAATCTTTCACTGCGATAGATGCGCTTACGGCTTCGTCTTTGGCTAGATTGAGAAGATTGACTATTGCTTTCCCGCGGGCCGTTTTAGGGGCAATCGGTATTTCGTGAACCTTAACACCATATGCCTTGCCACGGTTAGTGAAAAAAAGCATATAATCGTGGGTCGAAGCAACAAAAAGATGCTTTACGAAATCCCCCTCTTTCAAATTCATTCCAATAACGCCTTTACCTCCGCGGCGCTGTTGTTTATACGCACTAAGCGTTTGACGCTTTATATAATCAAGGTCTGAAATTGTTACAACCATATCCTCTTCTACTATTAAATCTTCAACTCTTATCTCTTTAACCTCTTTGACTATTTCTGTAAGCCGCTCATCTCCATGGCGTTTTTTTATATCCAGCAGCTCCTCTTTTATGACCTGCATAACTTTTTTCTCGCTTGCAAGAATACTCTTGTAATATTCAATCTGTTTGATCAATTCCAAATACTCGCTTTCAAGCTTATCCCGCTCCAGACGCGTTAATCTCTGCAATTGCATTTCCAAAATCGCTTGCGCCTGAATATCGCTAAGCTTAAGCTGTTTCATCAGCTGTTCTTTTGCTTCTGGGGTGCTTTTTGCTTTTTTAATTAATGCAATAACTTTATCTATATTGCTAAGAGCTTTTTTAAGGCCTTCAAGGATGTGGGCTCTCCTCTCAGTCTTGTCGAGGTCATATTGCGTCCTGCGGATAACAACGTTTTTTCTGTGATGGATGAACTCAAGAAGCATCTGCTTTAAGGTCAATATTTGCGGCCTGTTATTTACCAGAGCCAAAAATATTATCCCGAACGATACCTCCATCTGAGTATTTTTATAAAGTTGATTTAGTATGATTTCTGCGTTCTGGTCACGCCTAAGTTCTATCATTATCCGGATTCCATCTTTGTCCGACTCGTCGCGCAAATCGGAGATGCCTTCTATCTTTTTATCTTTTATAAGCTCGGCTATCTGTTCAATCAAATTAGACTTATTAACCTGGTACGGGATCTCGCTAACTATTATTGCTGCTTTGCCGCCTTTAATCTGTTCGATATAGGCCTTGCCTCTGACTTTGATTATTCCTTTACCCTGAGTATATGCATCTTTAAGACCGTCGCTACCGTAAACTATTCCGCCGGTCGGAAAATCGGGACCCGGGATATAATTCATCAATGCCTGCATAGAGATATCCGGATTATCTACGTATGCAACTGTCGCATCTATCACTTCAGAAATATTATGCGGCGGAATATTTGTCGCCATACCTACGGCGATACCAGAAGATCCGTTTACGAGAAGATTAGGAATTTTGCTGGGCAATAGAACCGGCTCCTGCAAGCTTTCGTCAAAATTAGGCCTGAAGTCTACTGTACCTTTTTCAAGATCCGCAAGAAGCTCCTGCGCGATAGAGGCTAACCTGGCCTCCGTATAACGCATTGCTGCTGCAGGATCCCCGTCAACAGAGCCAAAGTTGCCCTGGCCATCAATAAGCGGATAGCGCATGGAAAATTTCTGGGCCATGCGCACCAAAGAATCATAAACTGCGGTGTCGCCATGGGGATGATATTTACCTAAAACTTCACCGACAATACGGGCGCATTTTTTATAGGCCTTGCCGGGCTCAAGGCTTAATTCTTTCATAGCGTATAAAATTCTTCTGTGTACCGGCTTTAGTCCGTCTTTAACATCCGGCAGCGCACGCCCGATTATGACACTCATGGCGTAACTGAGATAAGAATCCTTCATCTCGTCTTTGATGTCTACGTAGCTTATTCTTTGGTCTTTCGCGTACATTTTTCCACCTTTTTGATTTAAATATCCAGGTACCTTATCTCGTGAGAATGCTCCTGAATAAAATTCCTCCGTGGTTCAACAGCATCGCCCATAAGAGTTGTAAATATCTGATCTGCTTCAACTGCATCTTCTAAAGCAACCTGCACTAAGGCTCTCTTTTCGGGATCCATAGTGGTCTCCCAAAGCTGGGACGGATTCATTTCTCCAAGACCTTTATAGCGCTGGATCTGCAGGCCGCGTTTGCCGTTTTTTTCAACATACTCCAGAAGCTCTTTTAAGGAATTAAGCTCTACGTTATCTTTGTTTTCAAGAGTAAACTCTGACTTTTTTATTTTGCCGGATTTGGATTTTTTTCCATTTGTATCAACAAAAAGATATTCGCCAACATCAAAACCTAATTCTATGAGCTTTTTAAATTTCTTCTCTAAATCGTTCTTTTCCCATATCTCTATTATTTCAAGGCCGTCTACGCTTGATGTTATTCTCTCTTCCGTATCAAGATCTATCTCTTTGCCGAGTTTTTTTTCCAGAAACTGCACATAAGAGCTCAGCTCCTCATCGGAATAAAAGAATTTTTTTTCTTCTTTAAATATAACTTTGTATTGTGGTAACTTTTTCTTTTTCTTGCTCCATAACGCAAGGTATTCCTGAGGCTGAATGCCTCTTTTATCCAAAAGTTTCAATAGCCTGCGCACATCCACAAGTATTAAAAGGAGTGTTAAAAGTTTTGCGCTTGAGAGCTGTTGTTTGGTTTTGTTGTTCTGTAATTTTGCCTCCTCAATACCAAGCTCTAAAATCATCCGCGCCATCTCCTCTTCTGTCTGGACATACTGTTCGCGTTGTCCTCTTTTTATTTTATACAACGGCGGTTGTGCAATATATATATGCCCGCCTTCCAGCAGCGCTTTCATCTCGCGATAAAAAAATGTTAACAGCAACGTTCTTATGTGTGACCCGTCCACGTCAGCGTCGCACATTAAAATAATCTTATTGTAGCGCAGTTTTGAGAGATCAAATTCGCTTTCTATGCTGGTACCTAATGCGCTTATTATCATCTGGATTTCATTGCTCTTCAAAATCTTGTCCAGCCTCGCCTTCTCTACGTTGAGTATCTTTCCTTTGAGCGGCAGTATTGCCTGAAACTTTCTGTCTCTGGCCTGCTTGGCGGAGCCTCCGGCAGAGTCTCCTTCCACAAGATATATTTCACAGAACTCAGGATCTTTTTCCGAGCAGTCTGCCAATTTCCCGGGCAAGTTTCCGGCTATATCTAAAGCTCCTTTTCTTCTCGCCAGCTCTCTTGCTTTCCGCGCAGCCTCACGCGCCTGATAGGCAAGTATCGTCTTCTCAACTATCTTTTTTGCTATCGAGGGGTTCTCTTCAAAAATATTCCCCAGCTCTTCGTTGACAATAGACTCGACTATCCCCTGCACTTCGCTGTTGCCTAGCTTTGTTTTGGTCTGGCCTTCAAATTGGGGATTCGAAAGCTTAACGCTGATAACACCTATGAGGCCTTCGCGAACATCATCTCCGGAAGGCAAAATCTCGTCTTCTTTGATGAGGTTTTTGTTTCTTATGTAGTTATTAATTGTTCTGGTAAGCGCAGAGCGGAATCCGGAAACATGGGTGCCGCCTTCAAGAGTGTTTATATTGTTGGCATAAGAAAAAACATTTTCTGTATACCCATCGTGATACTGCAAGGCCACTTCCAGTGTTATATCGTCTTTCTTTTTCTCAAAATATACGACTTTGTTGTGCAATGGATTTTTGTTCTGCTTAAGATAATCCACGAAGCTGACAATTCCGCCTCTAAACATGAACTCTGTGGCCTGGGATGTTCTTTCGTCCTCCATGGATATCTTTAAACCTTTGTTTAAAAATGCAAGCTCTCTAAGGCGGTTTGCGATTATATCAAACTTAAATTCCCTGGTTTCTGTGAAAATCTCCGCATCCGGAGAGAACGTAACTGTTGTTCCTGTCTTTTTGCTCTTACCTATCGAAGTGACTTTTGTTTTCGGCTTACCATATTCGTACCTCTGATGGTAAATTTTGCCGTCTCTGCGAATCTCTACTTCCAGCCATTCTGACAATGCATTAACAACCGAAACGCCTACGCCGTGCAGCCCGCCGGCAACCTTATAAACTCTATTGTCAAATTTGCCTCCAGCATGAAGTGTCGTTAAAACAACTTCAACAGCCGGCTTCTTCTCTGTTTTATGTTGATCCACAGGAATGCCCCGACCGTCATCGGATATAGAGATGCTTCCGTCGGAATGAATACGCACTTTGATATTATTGCAAACGCCGGCCATCGCTTCGTCAACACTGTTATCCACAACCTCATAAACAAGATGGTGCAGCCCTTTAATTGAAGTATCACCGATATACATTGCCGGCCTTCTTCTCACAGCCTCAATTCCTTCGAGCACCTGGATAGTTCTTGCATCGTAACGTTCCAGCTTTGGCTTTGCAGCATCAATTCCCTGCGTTTGGACCCGAATTTCTTTCTCTGTTGGGGTTTTCTTTTTTAGGGCTACTCCCTTTCTCCCCGCAACTATATTTTCTTTTTTCCCTTTTTTATTTTTTTTCATCTCCCCA
>CAZAPE010000058.1:0-2921 GCA_964487065.1 uncultured Planctomycetia bacterium
TAAACGCCCAGGGTTTATAAATTAAATCTAACTTATGCACAAGATTTGAAATAACAAGTTCGCCTGAAGCCTCTCTTAGCAACTGCAAGTTATTTTTCTCAAAATCCTGTATCTCATGGACAAAAAGCCTTTTTTTCTTTCTGTCTAAAAGTGGAGCAAACAGTTTCGGCACCAGGATGCTGATTAGGACTATTCCTGATAAAGTAATAGTAAGCAATAGAGGATGTTTCACTTTTATCACACCGGTTTCATATAAAACTACAGAAGCAAGCAGCCAGATGCCATAAACAACGCAGGCAATAAGCCCTCTTAGAAGCACAAAAAGATGCGCCCGCCTTCCGGGCTGAAATTTCTTGAATAAAAACTGCCTCACTGTCTCTAAATCACCCCAGCCCCACTGCGCTGCACGCTTTAATTCCGATAATTTATTAGAAAATGTCTTCTCATAAATAAACGCATCCTCGCATAGAACAGACCAGGCGCGAAGCGCTTCCTGGAAATCATGCGAAGCTGCCTTATCGGGATTTAACCATTCTGTTTTTATTATCTCCTGGACATATCCCTCAAGGTTAAAAACACCTTTGCCGTAAAACGGCGAGAAACCAAACAACCTCCAACGCCCTATCTGCTCATACTCATACATGCGCCTGGCAAGATAGGTCAAATAGATAAACCTATTCTGACGCGGATTTATTATCTCTATACTCGGCTGATAGATAACAAAATCTTTGTTTAAAGGGTTAAGTATCTTTGCGGCAATTTTAATAAATTCGCCTTTCTCCCAGAAATTGTCGGCATCAGAAACGACTACAATTTTAAATTTATCCCGTTTATTAACATTTACATCCTTACCTTTATAAATATCCTCTTTCACCGCATCTATCCCCAGGCTGCTTATATCCCCAAGTATAATATCCCATATAGGCTTACTTGAGTTTCTTGTGCCCTTTGTTATTGCCTGCCACTTTTGATCAATATATGTCCTGGGACGCGTCCATCCTTCATAGATAAGCATAATCGCATCGTGCAAAATTCCAACTTTTTTAAAGAAATCGCATTCTTTGTTCCTGTGCATATAAAAAACTTTTTTTTCTCCGTAAACTGACTGTAGATCCTTTGTCCTGTCTTGAATATAACTTTTTACAGATTCGTCTCTTGTATTATCAATAACTATATATTTCTGATCGCCGCCTATATTTTGATTGTTTTGAATATCTTTCTCCATACTTTGCAGCAGGTTTTCCATCTCCGGATTTGATTTTGCAAAAATTGGCCGGAAAAACACTAATAGAGTATCATTGGGTATATTATTGGCAATAACATCTTTATTGCCTTCGATAAGCTTTGGCCTGCTTAAGGCATAAATAACGAAATGGAGCACCAGGCTCATGACCCCGGCAACACAATATGCAAAAAGAAGGGTCATTAAAATTCCGACAATGCTGTTCCACTGCCAGGACCTATAGTATATGAGGGACAAAACTAAAACCAAAAGATACCTTGCTACCTTGTAGCTTAATATCTTTAAAAATGAGGTGTTAAAATAGTATGCTTTGCTGTCATACATCTTTTTCCTCCTTTTTAAATTTAGCAAAAACCATAAATCCGGTGTGTCCTATCATTCTATGCAAAGGCCTAACGCTGTAACCTTTTACCTGCCAAGGCCTCAGAAGCACCTCTAATATATCTATATCCATAAATCCGCCTGCCATATCTAACTCTCTAACCAGCCTCTCAGCCTGAATAATAGTCGGGATATAGGATGCTAATTTCCCGCCCGGACGCAGAGATTTCTTAGCCTCGCTGATAAGCTCCCAGGGCTGCGAGAAATCAAGAATTATCGCATCAAGACCATCTTCGTCTATGCCGGCTGTAATATCTTTCTGTTTTAAGGTCACATTGCCAGGCAGAGTGCCGAAGAATTTTTCTAAATTCTTTACTGCAACCTCCTGCAGCTCGGGCCTGTTATCGTATGAATAAACATGCCCGCTATCTCCTACAAACCTCGAAAGAGCAAGCAGCAAAGCTCCCGAACCTGTGCCGGCCTCAACGATACGGGAACCGGGCTTTACATCTGCCCATAATATAATTATACCTATATCCTTGGGATGTATTATCGCTGTCTTCCTGCCCATCTTCTCCATGTACTCGGTCAATGTAGGATAAAATATATAGACAATGTTTTCAGTCGAAGTTTTAAGGCAAACGCCCTCTTCTTTACCTACAATATCTTCATGCTTAAGAAAGCCTAAATGTGTCTGCAGCCGCCCCGATTTAACCAGCCGCTGCAGGTAACTTTTTTCTTTTTTGTCTTTTACTATTACAAGATCTCCTTCTTTAAACTGCAAGTTACTCTCCTTTCCTATAAAAATTAATCACTCAATATATTCTCTACCTGAATCTGATTATATACTCTGCAAACATGTTATCCAGAATACGGTATCTTTTTTCTTTATCGCGCAGAAGAAGCTCTTTATCAAGCAACCTGTAAAGAAAGTTTTTAATGCTTGCAACGGGATATTTTTTAAACCTCTTCTCGTATATTATTATATCTTTTATTTCTGAAAGAGTTAAAAACTCTTTTTTCTCGGCAAGCACATTTAAAAGTTCGCGCTCTCTTTCACTGGCCCGGGCATAAAGTGAGGAAAAATACTCTATCCCCAAATCCTTAAGGGTGTTTAAAAGCGCTACTTCCCAGTTTTCAACAGCAACACGGCCTCTGCTTTGATTATCGTAAAGATGGCTGGCAAGAAGCTGTAATTCATAAGGATGGCCTTGCGTATGCTCCCATGCTTTTGCAATTACCTCTTCGCTAAAGCTGGTACCCGTATTAAGCAGTGTCTTTTTAATGGTAGACTCTACGTTATCGTAATTTAATTTCTTAAGCAGTTGTTTTCTCCTGAAGAACCTTCCAATAGGAT
>CAZAPE010000058.1:2931-9426 GCA_964487065.1 uncultured Planctomycetia bacterium
AGGATCGTGGCGCTGCAAAAACTTCTCCCAACCGGACGGCGTTGATGAAAGTATAAAAAGATACTTGGTTTTCGAAAGCACTTTCTCGCTGGAAAGAGCAAGCCTCAAAATATCAAGCACCTGAGGTAATGCAGATATATTTTGGATATCATCGACCATAACAAGCAGCAGCTCTGTATCTAGAGCAGAATAGATACCGCAAAGCATCTCGGCAACGGTTAAGCTTATATTGACGGCTTTAACATGGGGTGCTTTATTCTGCTCGCTAAGCCCAAGACCGAATTTTATCTCCTCCAAAAGAGAAAAAAGCACATCCCGGGAGCTCTCGCGCGCTGCAACTTTCGGCAATGAAGTATAAACCGCTTTGAAACTATTGTTCTGAGTCAGCTTCTTATAAAACTTGAGCAGCGATGTCTTGCCCATCCCCCACTCTCCAAGCATCAAAAGATGGAAATTTTCCCCTTGCTCCCTTTTTTTAAGCAGCGCAATAAACTCATCTATAATAGCCTCCCTGCCGCCTAAAACCTTAGGCTCTAATCCTGATTGAGGAGTAAATGGGTTGGGGGTTATATTCAACATAGAATAAATTTTAGACCAATTCCAGTTACAAAATCAAGTTAATTTTGTAACTTTTGTACCCGCAGGAAATAATATTTTTTTGTTTCAGAAACAACCTTATATAAATACTGTTTCCTTAATATTAAAGGCAGATCCTCTTTCTTGATTGCAAGATACCCCGGTGAAATAATATCTGCAGCGTTTATGTTTTCAACCTTTTTGCCCGAATAAAAAACAAGACTTGGCTCAAAAAAGTTTAACGCCTTGATATTATCCAGCTTTAAAACCTCTTCATTTACAAGCGCTTTGCACGACCTGTAATCTGAAAATTCATTTTTGAAATTAAAAAGTAAAAAGAAATAGATCAAAAAAGTCAGAAGAAATAAAAAAGGAAACTGCACCTTAAGCTTGCTGTTAAATAAAAAGACAAAAGGAAGCGAGAATAAAAGAACAAATATAGAGAATCCCGTTATGGAGTCTTTTTGGAGCGGATAGTAAATACCTTGCGGAAGAAATTTTAATATAAAAAAAATTATAATAAGCACCATGGCTACTATTAGGGGGGATTTTAGTCTCTCCCGCCAGAGGCTATTTATAATGCTTGCGCTAAAAACCGCCAATACCGGAAATAATGGCAATATATATGTAGGTAACTTTGTTTTACAGAGGCTAAAAAATAGATATGTTACTATTCCAAATATAGCTAAGAATTTTACTGCTTCGTTTTTATAGTTTACTCTTTTTAAAAAAATCAAAAATATTGACCAAGGCATAAAACCTAACAAAATTAAAGGAAAATAATAAAAAAATGGCTCCTTATGCACAAAACCGTCTTTAAATCTCCCGAGAGTTTCACGAAAGATTAAATTTTTAAACTCTAAAGCTCCTATTTTGTTAAAAAGCATCAAATACCATAACCCGCCTATTATGAGTATTGTTAAAATTCCTTTAGGTCGAAAAGCTAATCTAAGGAATTTAAAGCTCCTCTTGGTAATAGAAAAAGCGGCTATAGTGATTAAAATAAGCAGCCAGCCTACCGGCCCCTTGGCAGCCAAGGATAGGCCCGTTAGAACAAAAGGAGTATACATAAATTTATCTTTGCTATAGCAATGCCAGAATGAAAAAAGCGACAGCAGAATAAGAGCTGCAAAAACAGTATCGATTATGGCCAGCCTGGCCACTACAAAGAAAGCGGGGCTGCTTAAGAGAACTAGCGAAGATAAAAACGCGGTTTTTTGGTCTAAGTATCTCTTTGTCCAAAAATAAAGACCTAGCAGTAAAATCAAAGCGAACATGGCTGAGGGAAAACGCGCAGCAAACTCATTAATGCCAAAAATCTTATATGAGCCGCATATTAACCAGTAAAAGAGTATCGGCTTATTGACTCTGGGGATATAATTTAAGTGCGGAATCAGATAATCTCTAAGGACAAGCATCTCGCGCGCCCCTTCGGCATAGCGCGCCTCATCTGGATCTATTAACGCGGGTTGATTAAGAAATAGAAATAACAGCAGTGCGCCCAGAAGCAGAAAAGCTATTTTCATGCTTTAACCAGTCTTCTCTTTTCTTTAAAAATAAGACGCAAGTTACGCGAATAAATAAACACGCCTAAAAACTGGCCTACGATAAAAACAGGATCTTTTCTGTGCATAGCGTAGATTAATATTAAAATCCCTCCCGCAATACTAAAATACCAGAATTGAATCGGTATCACGCTTTTACCTTTACGCTCAGAGACCAGCCACTGCCAGAGAAAGCGCATAAAAAACATGCCCTGACCTAAAAAACCTATTACATACCATAAACTTTCCTTCATAATTCCTCCTTAATTTCCGGTACAAGGTGATTTTTTTTCATCCAACGGATAATAAAAGTATCCCAAAACGGCTTTAAGAATCTGTTTTTGATACTGTATTTTGATCTTCCAAACTTCCTTTCGCGATGGTTCACCTCTATCTCAATTACCTTTGCCCCCTCTATTTTAAAAAGAGTAGGCAGAAATCTGTGAAACCCGTTATAAATTTTAATCTTTTTGAGAAAATTTTTTCTGTAAACCTTAAGCATGCATCCGGTATCTCTTATAGTATCGCCAGTAATTTTATTCCTGATAAGGTTTGCCGTGCGGGAGATAATTTTTTTACTTAAAGAATCTTTTCTCTTCCTCCGCCATCCTGAAACCATATCATAACCGGATTCAATATAGGAAATAAGGCGAGGGATATCTGCAGGGTCGTTTTGAAGATCGGCATCCATGGTAACTATAATATCTCCGCAAACTCTATCAAAACCAACTTTTAACGCTGCGGATTGGCCATAATTCTTCTTAAACGCAATAATTTTTACAGAGCTATCCTGGGCCCTAATGCCTTGCAGCGCCTCTAAGCTACCATCATTAGAACCGTCATCGACAAATACAATCTCAGAGACACATTTAAGGCTTTCTAATTGTGCCTTTATCTCCCTATAAATAATAGGGATATTATCTCTCTCGTTATAAAGCGGTATTAATATTGAAATATTCACAGTCTAAATAATATTTTATGCAGCTTGGCATTAATCTGCTCTTGCTCAGCAATAATACGGTCTAATTTCTCATCTATCTGACTTAAGTCGTTTGTTTTAGATACACTCTTGGAATACTTTTTATCTACTTTTAGCTCTTCTAAAGTAGTTAGTATCTTATCCAGCACATCATCAGAAACATAGCGTTTTGTTTCCGCAGCGAGTTTATGCATTGTCGCAAATACCATTAATATTATCAAAGACAAAAAAACAAACAAAAACTGTTTTTTCATTTTGCCACCTCCATCTAGGGAATTATGCTTTCTACTGTTATATCAACCGCATCAGGATCCAAGACGCTGTCCTGAACATAAATTCTGTAAATTGCGCTTAAAGCATCTATGGTTAGGGTCTCCTCCAGATATCCGGGAGGATCCGCAGGCCGCCAGGTCCAATCATCGTAAAGCTTCTGCTTCGCCCTCTCCATACCGACATCATTTATAAAAAATGTTTGGTTGGAATGGTAAAAACCGGTTGAAAGCGCGGTCCTATTTGCGAATATAGAGGCGAGCATTGTCCCCAGAATAGATAATAGTAGCATTAAGAAAATAACGAAAAGAAGCGCAAGCCCTTTTTTATTCTCTTTCATCTTATTAAAAAATTCCTCGGGAATATATAGGAGCTGTAAACAGAGGTCTGATCGCCTTCTGTAAGGACAAATCTAACATAAAGATACCATATCTGCCTGATCTGCCCCGAGCTTAAAGACCCTCCTGGAAGAGGAGCAATTTCAGCATTATTATCCCTATAATACCTGATTTCCAAATTGCTTACATCCTTAACTAAAGGCTGGCTGTTTTTATATATAACATTATTGCTGTAACTATAGCTTATGCTCATGCTGTTTGTATCAGTAAAGCTTATATCTTGGGCAGAGGCCGAACTTATCTGGGGCCGGCCTAAACTATTTATATCGATAGCTCTTAAATCGCGAACAATAAAATCTATAGCCAGCCTGCCATTCTGTTCCTGCTGGTACCTTATAATCAGAAACTTCCAGGAATCTACAACCTGCGTAACATAAAGAGCTACGCCGTAGGAAAAAATTCCCATTAAAAGTATTACTGTAATTACCTCTAAAATGGTAAAGCTTCTTCTATTTCGTAGTATGTCCCGCATAAGAGACTCCGTTTGTTACCATTAGCCTGCCCATCTGAGCATGAGTAACCTCTATATCTATCCTTTTGTAGCTTGCGCTTGAAACCGAAACTGAATCCCAATCAATGCTGCCGTCTACATTTTCAGCAACATAATAAACGGCTATTGTCCCGGTAAAACCGGAATAATCGGGATCTGATATCGAATAACCGTTATAATCATCAACATCGTCAAAATCATCAATACTTACTTCGCCTGAATCGGGACCCAGAGAAACCGGATCGGTCCAAGGAGAATTTTTATCCTCGTCAAATGATTTTGAAAGCACAAGCTCCATATAGGAAGAAGCAAGCGTATTAGCGCGGTTTATAAAAATAGCTGTGGCGCTGTCGCGGGAGATGGTTGCGAATACAACCATTAACGGAGTTATAATTATTGCAAGAACAACTATTGCAACAACTATCTCTATTAAAGTAAGGCCTTTCATTGTATCTCGACCCATCCGGTTACAGGATATACAACAATAGTTCTGCTATTTCCGCCATAGGATACAGTTACTGAACCTGTAGCTGCAAGATCGCCGCCGCTGCTGTTTAACGGTCTGCCAAAGCTTGTAAATCTCACCTCGTCTGCAGTATCGATATCAACAGCCGATATGGTTAAGCCGGCATATTCGCTTGTCTCGTCAAGATCGATACTTAAATTAAGGCCCGTATAGGGGTCACGGATAAGATCCCCTGTCGCCGGATCATAAACCCTATAATAATTATTGCCTACATCAAACTCTATAGCATACGTCTCGTGTTCTGCGATAGCCAGATATTGAGCATATCTTATATCAAAAAGCATCTTCTGCACACAGGCATTAAGTTTTACTTCAAAGAACGAATCAATATTCGGCACCGCTATTAAGATAAGGACACCTATTATGGAAAGTGTAATTATTAACTCAATTAAAGTAATACCTCTACAACTACGCATATAAAGATAATAAATAAACTCTTCTGCTTTTACAAGTTATAATCTTAAAAATATATGTCCTTATATATTATAAGTAATCTGCCGAACAGCAACGGCTACAAATGGATAAGAGATTCGCTCCTAAAACACGACGGCGTAAGTTACGTATAATTTCGTTATTCCAGATATCTTCTATTCTCTCTTTAATAACATTGCCTACCTTTTTCTGTATAAACGGACATAAATAAACATCTCCATTTTCAATGACAGTCAATGAATGGAAATGTTTACAGATAAGCCTCTTTTCTTTCTGATAATAACCACTAAAAAACTTATACGGATACTTGCCCGCAGCTTTTGGAAATATAGGCGCAAACACAGCTTTTTTGCGTCTTATTTTTTTTATATCGGCTATCGCTTGGACCATATTTTTAATATACTCATCCTCGTTAAAAACATTACTAACTGAAGCAAATATCTTTTCATTGATATCCATACTAAGATATTTTCTTGCAGCCTCTATCTCTTCTGCTGAATAGCTCATTTCAGGCATAAAAGTAATCCTGTCTGTTTTTATTTTTTGGGCAAGTTCTATCATGAATTCTATTGCAACGGCATTCTCTTTCAGCAAAACCATATACAAAACCGTCAAATACCTATTCCCCGACAAGAGACATAAGGCCTCCCGGGCGCGCTGAAATGATGATTCTGAATTCCTCAATCTATTATGAATCTCTTGGGGCCCATCTATAGAGACTGCTATGCTTTGGATACAGCTATATGAGTTTAATCTCTCAATACTAGCTGCATTCAAAAGATACGCATTTGTCCCAAGCTTTACTTTCATATTCTTTTTCTCAATTAAATCCAGTATTTTGAAAATATCATCTCTTAAGAATATCTCCCCGCCTATCATCTCTATTCGGGTAAGGCCTATTTTTTTTGCGTTATTAAAAAGACGCTCTATTGCGCTTAAATTCATTTCATCTAAAAGATATTTCCTCCTTTCGTTCTGATGGCAAAAGATGCAAGCTAAATTACAGCGCATTGTAGGTTCAAGCCATAGCGAGCGGGGCTTATCAATAAAACCGCTTTTTTCTATCTCCTGCCATTGGGATAAACTATTCCTGCCCCAGTATAAATCTAAAATTATATCCGTTAAACCCATTCTTATTAGTAATTTGAGGATTTTACTTCTTAGAAAAACCGCTTCGTTATTCATTTTAAATAAAATTTGGCTTTTTAAATTTATAATAAACGCATGCCTTTATCAAATCTTTAAAGTTCCCATATATTATCTTATTTATTTTTATATTC
>CAZAPE010000059.1:0-9349 GCA_964487065.1 uncultured Planctomycetia bacterium
TGTTTAGGCTTAACAAAAGACAACTTTCGATTAGAAATAGCTACCTGAGCTACTTTATCTTTTTTATTCAAATCTTTAAAAAACTTCCATCCGTCTTGTGTCAAAATTTCCGTCTTGCTGTCATAGCAAAGATGCTCCGCTTCTATTACTACCATACACCCCTGAGGCTTAAGCTTTTTCATGATGCAGTCGGCAATCTGCGTTGTCAGCCTCTCCTGAACCTGCAGCCTCTTAGAAAGAATATCAACTACCCGCACTAATTTGCTTAATCCTGTAACACGGTTGCCGCTGGGAATATAAGCGAGATGTGCTCTACCGATAAAAGGAAGCAGGTGATGCTCACAGATCGAGTAAAGCGCAATGTTTTTAACCAGAACAATCTCATCATGATCCTGCTCTAAAAAAACTTCTAATACCTCGCGAGGATCTTTGTGCGTACCTTCCAATATTTCCTCATACATCTGGGCTACACGCTGTGGAGTTTTGACTAAATCCTTTCTATTCGGCTTCTCTCCTACAGCAATAAGAATATCCTTTACGGCTTTTTCTATTCTTTTTTTATCAATATTCATTTTAAGCTAAAACCCTCCTTGCCGGCTTCTTGCGTTTCGAAAAATCCCGTGGGGGATTAATTTTCTCCAGCAGTTTCAAGCTTTTATTTTCTTTAAGCCTTCTGTATATCGAGACCCAGATACATTCTTTCTCTCTATCCGCTTCGCACTTGCCGTCTTTTACGCCGCCGCAGGGCCCGTTCAGCAGGCTCTTGGGGCATTGTGTTATCGGACATAGCCCCGCTGTCGTCTCCAATATACAGTCCCCGCAAGCCGAACAGGCTTCAAAAAAAATCTTAGCTGTTGAATCTACCGTCCCCATAAAAAGAGTATTACACCCGATATGTACAGTAAATTGTTTTCGGCTATTCTCAAGCAATGACTGCACGCCCAGCCCGCATGTAAGCATAAGGATAGAATCTGCCGCAGCTATATTTTTTTTATTCTTAGCCAATGCTATATTTATATGCGCCGCTATGCATGGGGCTTGAGGAATAACATATCCAGTCACTGCAAAATGAGCTGCTTTAAGCTTTTTGATAAATTCTAAAACCTCTTTTTCTCCCCCGGTCTTACATGTGGTGGAACATTCTCCGCACCCGATTATAAAAATTTTCTCGCCTTTTTTCAGACACTTTCCTATTTCCTGAAACGGCTTCTGTTCAGTTATAATCATCTAAACAACCTCCCGGAAATGCTGCATCTGCTCTAAAATATACATCGCTTACCTTGCCTTCTTTAATATCCTTTTCGCTTGCTATATTAAACATAAAAAAATTAGTTATTCATTAGCTTTTTATTCATACGCATACGTACCTGAATTACTAAATCATCAATCTCTTTTATTTTTGCATTAATAATCGCCTGATTCTGATAACTTTTTTCGAGATTTTCTCTTATTGCCTCAACCTGTGTGGAAGAATATTTACTCGCCCCGGATAAGGTAAGGAATAGTGCCAGGATAATTATAGCGGCCATGAAACATCTTTTAAAAAATAGGATTCTCACGGAAGGCGCGACAACCTCACTTTTATCTTAGTCAATTCATCCTGTATAAGATCAAGTTTCTTGATAACCTCTTCCTGCATTTTAAGCATGGCATCTATTTTTTCGCCCAGCGTAAGCCTGCTTGTCGTCTCTTCAGTGGCGGCGAATCTAAAAAATGTAAATGCTATCAAAAAAACCGCTAAAATAAAAATTATTTTTAGCTTCATTTTGCCTCAACTTTTTGATCCTGGTCTTGATAAATCTTAAAATCTATACTCGGGAATATATTATCTTTGGCTTCCAAAGTTTGCAAATATTTTTCATCAATATTACCGTTCTTTACTCCACGCCAGAGCATTGTAAACCTGTAAATATGCTCCTTTAGCCTTTTGTGCGCATATTCAACATGTGTATCTGTCTTCATAATAAAAGCCCAGTCACTTGATTGTGCAAGCAAAAGCTCTCTGGACATCTGATTAAGCGCGCGCTTTGTTAGGCCTTCCGCAGAACTAAACTGCTGGGCCGCACTAACCATCCTATCGACTGCTTTATGAAGGTGCCTATAAATCCAGTCGTTTGAACCGTTAAGCCAGAACTCTCCGTAGCCTTTCCAGCCCCAGCTTGAAAACGAAGGCGTCAAAACTTGATTCCGGGAGTACTTCTTAAGATAATCTCCGGGGCTTATAAGCGCTATTGTTTTCTGATCGTAGTGTATTTTTTTAATTAAATATTCAAGGAATATCGGACCTTCAAACCACCAGTGCCCGAAAAGCTCTGCATCATACGGCGCTATGATTATAGGACTTCTATCCATAAATGAATTTACAAACTCGATTTGTTTTTCTCTGTTAAACATAAAATTACCGGCATGGAAAGCCGTTTTGCTCCTGGCCCTGTCAGGATCATATGGCTGTTTGTGGGGAGTTCTGCCGGTGATAGCATAATACTTTATCCCGGTATTCCCCCTGGTACCGTCAGGATGGATATACGGTTTTATATAATCGTAATCTAGGTCATACCCGATATCTCTGTAGAACTCCCTATAGTTATAATCTCCGGGATAACCCTCAACAGCGCTCCAGACAGATTTTGAGCTTTCTGTATCCCTGCCGAAAACAGCTACGCCGGATTTACAAAAATAGCTCGAGTAAACTCCATACCTGGGCCTGGGATGGGCAAACAAGATACCATGTGTATCGACAAGAAAATATTTTATACCTTCTTCCTTTAATATCTCATCATCTCCCGGGCTATAGCCGCATTCCGGAAGCCAGACACCAAGGGGGTTGGAGCCGAATATCTCGCGGTATGTCCTAACACCTGACTTTATCTGCGCCCGCACAGCTGCCTTGTTAAACATAAGCGGTAAAAACCCATGCGTTCCGGCAGAGGTAATTATTTCAAGGCATCCTTTCTCCTGAAACTCCTTGAAAGCATAAAGAATATTCCGCTGGTATTTATCGACAAATATTGTCTTTGCCCTGCTAAAACAATGGTAATACATCAAAGCAAGACGATGGTATTCAGGCATCCAGCGAGTACGCTCGATCTCTTTCTGCGCCAACTCAATAAGTAAATTCAAATGCCTTATATAGCGGGACTGCAGCAGCTCATCATTTAGCATGCTCGCCAATGTCGGAGTTATCGACATTGTTATCTTAAAGGCTGCTCCCTCATCCAGAAGGCGCTGCAACATTTCAATAAAAGGGATATATGTCTCGGTTATAGCCTCAAATAACCATCTCTCCTCCAGAAAATCATCATATTCCGGATGCCTGACAAAAGGCAGGTGAGCATGCAAGACCAATGCGAGATATCCTTTAGGCTGCATTCTATGTTCCCTTTACAGTATTCCTGTTAACCGTTATCTTTATGCTCCTTTTATCCACTCCATCAGAGGAAACTGCTTGTATAGGTATCTCCTGCTTGCCATCGGGAAAAGCATATCTTAAACTGAAACTTCCATCGGGATTTAATTTTACTTTTTTACCCTGAACTGTCAGCTCTGCATCCGGTTTTGTGGCACCGTAAATTATAAGCTCGGCATCTGCAACGAGCCAGAAGTCTCTGGATATATCTTCTTTCTGCATCCAGCTGAACACGCTTCCGGGAAAGCCTGAAGAAACAATCTCATCAAACCTCTTTTTGAACATCTCCTGTATTTCCTGGGAACCTTTCCCTATTCCATACCCGCCGGCAAGGCCGAACATTTTCCAGTAATCCTCATCTGAAACCATCCACTCCTCATCCGTAACATCTGAAGCGCCATATCTTGGCGTTTTAACAACATTAGAACGCAATAGCATATAGAATTTACCATCGGAGATCCTTAATCCAAGCTCGACGCAAAAACTCCTATTCGGTTTTCCGACATTTATATACCAATTTTCGTTAAATGAAGTTAGCTCAATATCAAAAAAGTTTTTAAAATTCTTGCCATTAAAATCGACAACATCAGTAACATCATAAACACGCAGAACTTCCTTTGCGGCTGATTTTTTAGGAACCTGGGCTCTTACTCTATCCCATGTCGCAAGTGTCGCTTCCCAGTAAGCATACAGCCACCAAGGGTCTCTAACCATAAGAACCAGGCTATCCTCCCCATAGTGGTGTTCAAGTTCTATTTTTTCAACGATATCCAAGGCTGTTTTCGCTTGGGCTTGTGGAGAAAAACCGCCTTTTGATTGCGTCTCGCGGCCTGCCTCAAACTTTGTAACCTCAACCACCTCTTTATCCGGAATAAAAAAAGGTTTTGGAGTTAATCTCTCTTTTTTACTTATGCTAACCTCTTTCTCTTTTCTCTGCTTCTTTTTGGGCAGAACTTTTTCCTTTGCTACCGGCTTCTGAGCCTTTGCTTTACTCATCTTCCTGAGCTGCTGCACAGATTTTTTCAAAAACTCAGAGATTAGTTCTGGCTTAGTCATCTTAGCTGTAATTTTAATTTTACCTTCCCTGGCAAGATTAATAAGCTCATCCTTAGTTTTTCTGTTTAAAATTTTCTCATCCATACTATTCACCTCCTATATTTTTAACAGCGAAAAAGCCTCTCTATTTTGAGGCCGGATATGTAAAATAGACTTTTTATTTTTAAAATTACATTCAACCTCTATGTCTACTGCAGAAGGATTTTTACAGTATGATGCCGTTATTCCGGCTAAGAATATTATCTTCTCTTCGATTTTTCCTTCTTCACCCTGCACAAGTCCCGTCGGGCCGGGGATATTCTGCGGTATCAATAGAGCCTCTTTATCAGGATTATAAAAAGCTGCTAATTTTCCATTTTCCTGCTCGTCTCTTCCAACTATAAGTTTTAAATCCTCCTTTATATTATAATGCCTGCCTATTTTAAGAAGAGCTATATTGTCTAAATTAAGACCTTTGGGTCTGGCCATTAAATCCTTTAATCTTCTGCAGAATCCAGGGTCTGTGAGAAGGCAGCCTCCGGCAGGATTAGGATATTTTTTAAGGCCATAATGCCCTGCCAGATTAATCTGGGATTTCCTGGAACGCCCCTGAATGTCCAAAAGAGTATCCCTCTTAATCCAGCCTCTCTCTTCAGGTAGAGTTTGAGGCAAGAGTTTCCCCGAAAGAGGGCGCAATAGTAAGCCTTTCAATTCGGATTCTTCCTCTATTATATCAAGAGCTCTGCGATTCTGCGACATCGGACGCTCGCCCAGCACTTCACCGGTTGCCAGAAAAGAGATTCTTTTATCCTTTATATACTCTTTTGCTTTTCGCAGCATAAAAATTTTGCAGTCGATACAGGGGTTTATGTTCTTCCCATATCCATATTTGGGGTTTGTTAAAACAGGGAAATACTCCTCTCCGATATCCACTATGTTCAGTGGCTCCTTAAGGAACTCCTCTGTTATCTCCTTTAGATTCAATACCATTCTACAGTCTACGTCTTTAGATATGCAAGTGCAAAATGGTATATGGAAAAAGAGTATTTCAAGCGCCAGCTTAGCTTCAAGGAGCAGTTTAGCTGCCAGTATCGAATCTAATCCCGATATAAGTAAAAGGCCTTTCTTATCCATTATAATTTAAAAATTTTAAGAATAATTTATTTATTGATGAGCTTTTTATTGATATTGTACTCGACATAACCCGCTAAAACTTCCTGAACCTTGACGGGCGGCAAAACAACAAAATAGTGCGTTATTATAGCATGCGCAATCTCATGCGCCGCAACACCTGTCCTTAAGCCTTCCTGAGTAATATATATTGTATTTGCTTCGTAATGGTAAAAAGCTTCTGATTTAAGTTCGCCTTTAAAAAAGTTTGCAAAAATTACCCTTAACTCTTTTTGTGTAGAGCAAATCTTTATATCTCCATGATACGAATAAAGATGCATATCAAGGATATCCGAAACCTCGCTAAACAAGCCGTCGATACTTTGAGCTAAAATATCTTCCGGATCACCCCCGAAAACTATCTTTCTGGAATCATCCTGATAAACATATAAAGAAGCCGAGATGCTGAGTTTCTGAGCAACATCTAGAATATCAACTTTATCAGTATAAAAAATGCTGAAATATTCGCTTTCGGTTCTATTTCCAAAATCAGCCGCATAAAGACAAGATGCGCTGCCTAATAAATATACTGCCGCAAGTGCTGTTATTATTTTCCTCATTAAGATATATTGCTAGGTTTTAAAATGCGAAAGATTGCTTTTTATTTTTCTAATTTTTTCTTTTATTGCTTTTTGTTTCTCCTCATCACCTGCGAATTCAGCAATGAGATCCTGCAGAGAGTCAATTTCGCTTTTTATTGCAGAAATATGACCTTTTAAATTGTCTTTCATTGAGCTTAAAACAGTCGCAAGATCCTGCAGTTGGTCTTTGTCGCGAATCTTAAATGCGGAAACTAAATCTCCAGATTCAATAAGTTTTAGCTCTTTTTTGAAACGGTATAACGGCCCTGCTATCTTATGGGAGATAAAGAGAGTAAGCATAATAGTAGCAAGCGCCACCAAAACTGTCACAACCACAACGGTTTCCGTTACCAGCGGAACGATAAAGTCTGCTGTGGTCTTAACAACAGCCCTGGTATTTTCAAAGCTTACAGTGGTTGTTTTCGAAGTTAATAAATAAAGCAGGCTTACGGTAACAAAAGATCCCAGGACAACAAGAAGACAGAATTTTATTATGAACTGCGTCTGGAATTTTTTTTCTATAAAATATATTCTCCTTTTCTGCTTAACCATATCCAAACCTCCTAATGAGCTCCGACGTTACGTCGGAGCGAATTATCCCCCCTTCTTTCATTCTGAAAGAATGCAGGGGGGATTGGTTATCTATATTGTTATCATGCAACATAAGTCATTTGTGCGAATTATCCCCCCTTGATTTCTCCAAAATCAAATCAGGGGGGATACATTTCCATTATCCCCAGCTATTAGGTTTCGCCCCTCTGCAATCTGAGAAAGATTGCGAGGACTCAGTCTCGGCAATGCTCCGCATTGCACGAGGCAGAAACCTGCAGGGGTTTATTTATTTAAAATAGTTTCTTTGTCTATTTCTATGCGGGATTTTTCTTTTAGCTCCTTCAGCCAGACTTCTAAGGCCTGGGTCTGCTTCTCTCTGAATATTTGCCACTTTATCTGGTTATATGCCTCCTCATACGGCTTATTGAGAACTTCTTTAGCGGTCATCTCGTTATATCTTCTCTTTATTTCTCTATCCAAAACCGTAACCTGACTCCCAAGCTCTTTGGATTTCTCATCAACTATGAGCCTGAATAAAAGCTGCTCATAATAACCCTCTAAAGCCAAAAGAAACTCCTTACTCTTATGCAACCCCTGTTTCTCCGCCTCCTGCAATATCAATTTCTTATCAATCAAACCTTCTAATACACGCTCTCTCGCCTCGGGAGTATCCTCCTGGTTATAATTCATCTCTTTTAAATAGGTTTCGAATTCATCCGCTGTCATATTGAAGGAGTTAATCTTAATGGCATACTCATTAGAGTACTTGGATGGCAATAGAAAAAATAAAACAGAAAAAACAACACAAACCAGAACAATCATAGCTAATCTTTTCATAGTATTATCCCTTCCTTTTTTTTATATTAATATAATACTTTTTTACCTGTTTTACCACTAAATATGCCTAAAATAAATAAAGCTTTGGAAAATGATTTAAGGGATTGATTGGACAGCCGGAGAAATGTTTGCAAATAAGATATCGTGCAGCGCTTTTTTAAATAAATCTACTACTGACAGAGCCTGAAAATCTTCCGGTAAAGCAATTGTATCCATGCAGAGGGTATATACCGGAGGCATGTAATTGGAGCCTCTACTTAAATAATCGGAAATTCCATTTACAAATTTGCCGTGAACAATACCGGCATAAATATCCCCGGGATTTAAATTATACTCTGTCAATACATTCACCAGATAATGCATCCCTATTTTTACAGTCATACCGGTTGAAGTCTCATCGTCAAGAAGAAATACAATCGTATCCTGGGGAAGTGCTGTTAACTCACCGTCTGAAGTAAGTATCGGGCCGGAGAAAGCAACCGTACTGGCATCAAGCCTCACCTTATTTAAATAACCGCTTATTACTCTAACATTATCTCCTGCTTGGGATACGTATTCTAAAAGCGCCGCCTCTGCTTCCCGGACATAAGTAAAGCTGCCGTCATCCGGAGCAAGGAGAAGTATTGTTTTACCATCTACGCCTTTGGACTCTCTGGCATAGCTATATAAAGCTTCTGCAAGCTGCGGAAAGGCATTGATATTAAATACCTCTTCATCTCCTCTGCCCGTAAAAGTAACCAGGCCGCTACGATCGCCGTAATGCACGTTGATAACGAAATTATAATCTAAAAAAGAATTTAGAGTCTTTAATACTGCATATCCTGAAACACCTTCCCCTTCTTGAAATATCTTATCCTGCCTGGCATAACCCTGATAAGTATTTGCCAGGGTTATACTCCTTACGCCTTCTTTTCTCAGCGCATAAAGCAAAGATACAAGGTCTAAGATGCTTGAGACGCTCTCTGTGGAAGCTACAATTAGCAGATCTTCTCCTTCCACTGAGGGAAGATTTTCTAAACTCCAGTGAAGATCTTTATCTTCAATGCCAATTTCACTTATCTGGGCGTTAAATTCTTCACCTAACTTTTGGGCTATATCTCTAAGTTTAGGGTTAAAATGCAAAACGCGGCTAAATTCACTTATCGTCTCGGAGCCGCTTTTAGGCTTAAAGCTTGTATCTATACCAGCACCTTCTATCTCGTCGGCAAATATACTTAAGGCATAAAGCATAGCCTCTTCATAACTGTTTTGGGCCTGCCAGTTTTTCACTTCTACTTTTATGTTTCTGGGATTGTACTCCTTTATTGCCGCAACAAGAAATATGGCCTCTAAAAAATCTCTTCTCTCATGAGGAGAAAAACCGACTGTTATATCTTCGCCGGATATATCCTGCCAATTATCAAGAGCTACATTTATCTCTCCATCCGGGAAACATTTCCAAACCGGGACAATAGCAGTTGAGTTTGCAGAAAAAACAGAAAAGACAAATCCGTTCTGGTAATTTATATCTTTCATCCTGCGGCAGAAAAAAGTGGAATCAAAGCCAAAAGCGGCCTTAAAAAAGAAACCATACAAAACAATAGCGCATAAAATAACTCTGCTTCTTTGCAACTCCCCAGCCCCTCCTAAAATACTTGTGTATATTTAATGTGTAGTATATTTCCTTATATAAATATACCACCCGATAAAAACTTTGTCAAATAATTACTTTTATTAGTAGTGTAACATATTTTGGACACTTTGAGATTAAAAGTTCTTTGAAAGGATA
>CAZAPE010000060.1:0-9317 GCA_964487065.1 uncultured Planctomycetia bacterium
AGTATTTGTTGTGCCGAGATTTGCAAAAGTATACAGTCAATTTAATATGAAGTTACCCTTTTCAACCAGACTCATGATAGGGACAAGCAGTTTTCTTGTTAATAACCTGATTTTTGTAGTTATATTTGGCGTTCTCTCTCTTTTCCTGTTTCACTACTGGAGGAAGACTAAAAGCGGTAAGGTCATTTGGGGAAAGATAAAACTTAAAATACCTATTATGGGTGATATATCTATGAAAGTAAGTCTTCTGCGCTTCTGTTTTATTTTTAATTCTCTTAACAATGCAGGTATTCCAATACTAAAAGTTCTTGAAATTGTTTCTAAGACACTGGGTAATGATTATTTAAAAATAAGTATTACAAAATTTAAGGATGGCGTTTCGGAAGGAAATCCACTTTCTACAATGATAAAGAAAGACGACGCTTTTCCGAAATTGGTTGCCAATATGATAGGCATAGGCGAGCAAACCGGAGCAATAGATGTGGTGCTTGGCTCTTTAAGTGAATATTATAAGACAGAGGTTAAAAGCAAAATAGATGCTATGACTGTTACTATAGAGCCGCTCTTAACGGGAGTGCTTGCCGTATTTGTGTTTATACTTGCAATGGCAGTGTTTTTACCGATGTGGAACATGGTTAATGTTTTTAAGGTGGCGCAATGAACATGATGACTATATTTATGCTGATATATGCACTGCTGCTATTGCTTCTTTTGAAGCTGCCTCTTGTTTTTGCTATCTCTATTGCGTGTATGATAGTAGCTGTTTCATTTACAGTTTTGTTTCTGTATAGAAAGCCAAAGTTTTTAAACGCAAAAACAATACGTTTATTTGAGCCAATACTTGTTGGGATTTTTATCTTTTCATTGTTGGTTTTTATTGCCAAGGGATCTTTAGTTATATTAGTTATTTCCTTAGCCGGATGTATTGGGCATATTTGTTTTAGAAGTAAAGGCGCTGAAAAGGTAGCTGTCCCTAAAAAAGCTGCTTCCGAAGAAGACAGACGTGCCTTGCGCAGCAGCCTGTGTTTTGATATAGAATTGCACTCCTTGGAAGACAAGGATAAAGAGTACAGATGCGTGACAAAAGATGTTAGCACCTCCGGCATGAAAGTTTTTTCAGAGCATGATTTCAAAAAAGGTGAAAACTTTTATTTTCGTCTTTATCTTCCGGAGGAGAGCTGGCCGTTGGTTGGCGAAGCAGAGGTAAAATGGCAGCAGGCTGTACAGGGCGGTTTTGAATATGGTATGATTTTTACCAAAATGAATGACCAGAATAGAGGAAAACTTGCGTTGAAACAGGGGTTTTCGCTTCTGGAGTGATTTTCAAGGGATAAAAGGTTGCTCAAAGCAATACATACAAATAATGCTTCTTTCTATAATAGTTCCTGTCTATAACGAAGAAAATACAATCCAAGGTGTAATAGAAAAGTTACTATCTCTTAATATTGAAAAGGAAATAATTGTAGTTAATGATGGTTCTAGAGATAGGACGATGATGAAGATCGATGAGATAAGAATAAAAAATCCCTCCATAAAGTGTATAGATTTATTTCAAAATAGAGGTAAAGGCAATGCTATAAGCGAGGCGATCAAGATAGCAAGTGGAGATATAATCGCTGTCCAAGACGCTGATTTAGAGTATAATCCCAAGGATATAATAAATCTCGTTAATATTTTAAAGAACGGAAATGCTCAAGTGGTCTACGGAATAAGGTTTGATTCCCGTTCCAGGAGTCCTATCTGGCATAAATTAGGCAATAAATTTTTAAGCTGCTTTGCAAGTCTTCTTTATCTTAGATGGATTAAGGATATGGAAACATGTTACAAGGTTATGTACCGGAAAAACTGGCAAAGCCTTTCTCTTAAATCCCGGCGTTTTGAGGTAGAGGCAGAGATAACCGCAAAAATATTCAGAAAAAAGTTTCTACTTTTGCAAGTGCCGATTTCTTATAATTATAGAAATTTCAGAGAGGGAAAAAAAATTTCCTGGAAGGATGGATTACACACAATTCTGGTTCTATTTTGGTACCGTTTCTTCTACTGAAATGAAACGGTAAAGACAGAGCTCGTTTAATCTGTATACAGGCATGAGATTATATTCCCGGAATAATGAAAAACGCTCTTTTTCTAAAACGCTTAAATAGGGGATAAAGTGCATTTTCAAAAACAACTCATTTACAAGGACAAAGTCTACATTATTTTCCTTTAAATAAGCGCATGTGCTTTCCAAGGATTCTTTTAATTTGATTTTGAAGGTATAATCTTCAAAGATGCTTTCCTGAAATATATCCGTTTTAAAATAATATGCCATGGGTCCGGCATCAAGAAGCATAATTTTTTTCTTATGGGGGATATTTTCATTTATTTTCTCAACTATAGGATAGTAAGATAAATTCCTAGTCAGGAAATCACTTCTTTTCTCCCCCCCCGATATAAATAGCCAGGGCTTTGTTTTTAAGGAATCTTTAATCGGGTAAAAAAGATAGCCGAAAGAAAAAATAAGTACAATATAATGCAAGTAATGTTTTTTTAATTTTCCAAACCCAAGGCCGAATATAATTACGATTATAGCTATTACCGGGATAAGGAACCTTAATTGCTGACTGCTAAAAAACCAAACTAGAAAATAAACAGCTATTATTAAAAACAGCATTTTGCAAAAAAAACTGTTTTTTTCTCTTTTTAAAAAAGGTATAAAACCAACAAGATAAAGCAGATTGATTTTACCGTCAAAATTAAGAGGTTGTGTAAATTCGCTTTTAAATAGAAGTCTATAGGGAAGTAAAGCAAGCTCTTTAATTCCGATTCCTTGGCCATAGCTTTTAAAATAAAGCACAAGCAAACTGTATTTTTCAGGGTCTAAATTCTTTGTAGGAAAAAAAGAGAAAAAAAAGGGGAAAAACGGGTTATTGGTCTGGATGTAGTTCCTTATGTAAAAAGGGGAGGCTATGACAAAGGCGAGAATAGCGAATTTGCTATATTTGATAAAGGATTGCGATAGTTTCTCATCTTCTTTAACGAACAAAGAAAACAGTGCTATTAACCACAGCCAGCCAAGATACTTAGTTCCCAAAACAAAACCCATGCTTACTACAGAGAGATAGTAAAAGAAAGGCTCTTTTTTTATAGAGTATTTAATAAGCAAGTAGAGGCTTAAAAGACAGTAGAAAGTAAAAACAAAATCAATATATGCCCAGGAGGCGATTTTATTTATAAGCGGTGTTGAAATAAAGATCAGCAGAGCAGCTTTAATATCTATTTTTTTTGCGTCCGGTTTAAGCAGTTTAATAAAATCAGCGATAAGAAACAGAGTCAGCAAAAGGAAGAAAAAATGAAAGAGCTTTGCGGATATATCATTAGATACTGATATTAAAAATGAATTGAATACTTCCCAGTAAGAAGGGAAGAAGCTGTAAATATTGTTAGGTATAGTTAAGATTGCATTATGCTCAAGGTATATTTTAGGCAAATAGAGATGGTAATTAATAGCATCTCTTGAAATCGGCGGGGTTAAAGTATTAAGAGCAATGATTGTTGCATAAACTATTAAAGTAAGCAGAAAGATATCCGTTTGCGTTTTTATATCCCGTATTTTTAAGATTTGTATTTTATTTAAATGGAAGGTAATATTTTTTTTGCTTATTTGGAAGAGAGCTGAATAGGATATTAAAAAGAGCGTAACTATTAATTTCTCATTTAATAAGTGCATAAAGCCTAAAAGCGTTAAAATCAGACAGACTCCTATAGAGGCAATCGCTATACGTATGATGAAGCCGCTTTCCTTGTATGGAGTTAAGATGACTCTTCCCAGGGAATCTAAGAATATTATAATGGCTGCTGTTCCCATGAGGGCTGTCAAGGCTTCCATATCCATATTATATATTTTAAGGTCATTAAAAACAATTCCTAATGGGTATATCATTCAATAGCAATGGGATAAGATTTATAGAGATTAGATTTATATGCTTGACAAGAATTATTATTTCTGTTTATATATCTCTAAGAATAAAGGAGGTGTTGTAATGAAGAAAGGTTTTACGTTGATTGAGTTGGTGATGGTTATTTTGATCATTTCAATTTTGGCGGCTATAGCAATTCCTAAGTTCATAGATCTTAGGAATAATGCTTATCAGGCAGCCTGCGATGGTAACGTTGCGACCATCAGGTCAGCTCTAGCAGCTTACTATGCAAAAACAGCCGTAACTGCAGGATCGACCGCAGCATTTCCTACGACACTAAACTTAGCTACTTTTGTAGCTAACTATTTTGCCAATGCAACATTGCCGAAATGTCCTCAGGCGGCTACTAATGCATATACATACGATTCGGCTGGTGGAGTTGTTACCGGGCATACCCACTGATACTGAATGTCTTTAATATATGTTTAAGAGGGGAGATGAAATCTCCCCTCTTAAATTTTAGTCTATGAAAGTATCTGTAATCATTCCCGTCTATAACGAAAAAAAAAGTCTTTTGGAGCTTATAAGAAGAATAAGCGCGGTTTTGACCGAATTTGAGAAGGAAATAATAGTAGTAGATGATGGTTCGGATGAAAATATTTTCCCTCTTTTGGAAAATAAAGATATCAGGATAATAAGGCATCCTTATAATATTGGTAACGGTGCCGCTGTTAAAACCGGTATTCGGGCTTCCTCCTCTGATATAGTAGTTCTTTTAGATGCTGATTTGCAGCATCCGCCGGAAGAGATACCCAGGTTGCTTAAGGAAATTGAATCCTATGATATGGTGGTCGGGGCGAGGATGAATAATTTTGGTTATAGCAAGAGAAAAGCGGCAAATATGTTTTTAAATATTCTTGCCTCTTATGTCACCGGAAGAAGAATATCTGATTTGACCTCCGGTTTTCGTGTTATTAAAAGGCCTATATTAAAGAGATTTCTATACCTTTTTCCGAACGGCTTTTCCTATCCGACTACGCTTACTCTTGCATTTTTAAAATCCGGAAGAAGCGTGAAATTCCTGCCCGTAAATACAGAAGTCAGAAAAGATGATAAAAGTAAAGTCAATTTATTTAAAGATGGAATTAAATTCATGCTTATAATTGCAAAGATTGCCACTATATATTCGCCATTTAGGATTTTCCTGCCGCTTTCGCTTTTCTTTTTTCTCTCCGGAGTAATATACTATCTATATACATACCTTATGATGCACCGTTTTACGAATATGAGCTTGCTATTAATTGTTACAGCGGTGATAATTTTTATGCTTTCACTTATTGCTGAGCAGGTAGCGCAGTTGCACATCAGGGAAAGCGAAGAATAATTCTCTCTTTTATACTAAAAATATAGAGGTTTGGTTTTGCTCAAAAGAAGCGCGAGGAATAAAAACTGTTTATATATTCTCCTGCTTCTAATTGTAGTAGGGGCGGTTTTTATAAGGACCTTACATTTCGGTTTCGTCTGGCTCGACCATTCTCAGATTGAATCAAAAACATGTATTATAAAAAACTTTAATGATTTAAAGAGCGCATTCAAAAATCCCCTTTTGCACGTCAGAGGCAAGGGGAGTTATTATCGGCCGTTTTTTAAAATATCTTACACGCTTGATAGTTTAATTTTTAAAGAAAATGCCTTTGGGTTTCATTTATCGAATCTGTTATTACACATTTTTAACCTGTTTATAATTTATTTTATTCTATTGAGATTTAAAATATCGCAAAGCACAGCGTTAATGCTCAGTCTTCTTTTTGGAATCTTACCTCTGAATACTTCAACGGTTGTTTTAATCGGAGCTCGTGCAGATTTACTGGCAGGTTTTTTTATTTTTTTAGCGTTTCTACTAGGGCTTTTCTATATGGGGAAGAAAAGAGCAATATATCTTTTTTCATCGCTTTTAATGTATGTGTTGGCTTTGCTTAGTAAAGAGATAGCTTTGCCATTTTTTCTAGTTATCTTGCTTATGCTGTTTCTTAAAAAGGAAAAGGTCTCTTCCTTATGGGTATTTCCCGGGGCTGCTTTTTTTTATATTCTTTTACGCATTTATACCCTTGGACATATCGGCAGTAAGGAGGCGATATTAAGAGGGGATGCATGCAGAACCCTTCTTTCATCGGGGGTTGCTTTTTTAAATTATATATTTAAATTCTTTATCCCGATTAACCTCAGCGTGTCAGATGCATTTTTAAAATATAGTTCCATTTTTGATTTTCCGGTTTTTGTTTCTTTTATAGTTTTATTTTCATTTTTCTCATTTTTCTTATATTTTGTTTTGCGAAAAGATTTTATGCCCGCCTTATCTTTAGGATGGGTAATTATTTTTTATCTTCCTATATCAAATGTAATTCCGGCTCTTCATTTCTGGGCCGAAAGATTCTTTTATCTCTCCGGGTTCGGTTTAATTTTGTTATTGGCATATCTTATTAAAGTCAGGCCTGTTTTAAAAAAGATTCTTTTAATATTGGTGCCTATATATATTATTTGTAATCTCAATTACCAGAAGTATTTTAAGAATGATATCTCACTCTTTAATAGAGCCTTAAAAGTCTCTGAGTATTCGCAGGAAGCACATACTATGCTGGGGTATAAATATCTTTTAGGTAATGAACCTGAGAAGAGCATTTATCATTATTTACTCTCTATAAGAGGCAATGATAATTATTATAGTTTTGCATCTCTAAAAGAGTCATATAATAATCTTGGAGTGCTTTTTTTGAGGCTTAAAAATTATGAAGAAGCCAGGAAATGGTTTTTTAAGGTGTTAGATGAAGATCCTCTTAGTGAGATTACGGCTTTAAATTTAAGCATTTTAGAAAGCGAGAATAAATAGTTTAAAACTAAAACAAGATATGAAAAGGCAAAAACAGTTTCCTTTCCTGGCGCTTTTTTTTATTGTAGGTTTTATTGTCTACGGAAACTCTTTGCAGAACAAATTCCTTTTTGACGATATACATTTAATTCTCGATAATGTATTTGTAAGAAGTTTTAATTTCGCCCCCTATTATTTTAAAGGCCTCTTAAGTTCCTCCGCCTCTTCGCCGGTGATGTTCAGGCCGCTTCTTATGCTTACGTTTAATTTTAATTACCTTATGAATGCCTATAATGTTTTTGGATACCACGTATTAAATATAACAATCCACATTTTTAATGCCTATGTTTTATATTTAATTTTAAGCCTTCTTTTTTCTTCCGCCCACAAAGGTGTCTTGGTGTTTGTCGGTCTTATTTTTCTTATGCATCCCCTCAATGTTGAGGCTGTAAGTTATCTTTCAAGCAGGTCGGATTTGTTGAGTCTGCTATTTATACTTCTTTGTTTTCTTAACTTTTTATTCTATGAAAAAAATAGAATTAAAAAGTATATGTTTTTTTCAAGCCTCTTTTTATGTTTGAGCCTTCTTGCAAAAGAGCTTGCGATATCTATGCCGGTTTTTATATTTATTTACCTTTTAAAGAAATACGGTTTAAAAATATTTAAAAAAGAGCCTATCCTTTACCTGCCTTATTTTGTTTTAACGATACTTTATTTATTGTTAAGGGAATCTTTATACGGTATTATAGGAATGCCGGATTTTTCTAAGAACTATTATTTGAGTATTTTAACCCAGTCAAAAGCGGCTTTTTACTATATCCGTTTATTTGTCTTTCCACATCCTTTATCTATAGACCACCAGACAGTTAGAGTATCAAAGGCTTTCGATCTCTGGGGCCAGTTAGCCCTGGCCTCTATCGCCGGTATTGCAATAACATTAGTGTTATCTTCGAAGAGATATTTTTTATCAGCAATAGGTATTGCCTGGTATTTATCGTTTCTACTGCCAAAATTTCTTTCTACGCTTTATTTTGCGGTAATGGAGCATCATTTTTACATTCCTAGCATAGGTATATATATATTGCTGTTGCCTCTTTTCGATGCGCTGTATAAAAGAGGAGGAAAGGTATTTAGATATTCGGCGGCTTCTATTTTGCTCTCCCTTTGGATTATCACTTTCTTTAGAAACTTTGATTGGAAGGAGCAGACCTCCATATGGAGAAGCGCGCTTAGGGTCAATCCTTGTTCAATGCATGGATTAAAAGGCGCTGCAGATGCTTATATGAATAAAGGTCTTTATGACGAAGCCCTTTTATATTATTCTCGATTGCTTGAAATTAAAGACGATGAAATAGACACAGCCAAAATCCTAATCGCTATTTCTGAGGCCTATCGTAATCAGGGTAAGAATAGCCAGGCAAAAGAACTATTAATGCAAGCATCTAATATAAACGATAAGTTGCCGCAGCTCTACCGTCAGCTGGGATTAGTATATTCTTCAGAAGGCGATTTTAAAAAGGCGCAAGTTTACTGGGAGAAGGAGATAGAGCTCTCTTCATACAGCGATAAAGCATATTTTAATATAGGTGTATTGTATTTTTTTGAAAAGCTTTATTCAAAAGCAGAATATTATTTTAATAAATCACTCAGCTATAATCCTTCTTTGGCGGGAGCCTACTACTTTCTTGGTAGAATAGCCGAGGATGAATTTAGACCTCAGAAGGCCATTGTTCTTTACCAGAAGGCTGTACGTTTTGAGCCTTTTTCTTGGGAGGCACATTTTGCTTTAGGTACTCTCTATGCGAAGTCCTTAGATAATAGAGCCGAGTCAGAGCTTAAAAAAACAATAGAGATAAATCCTGCTTATCCGGAAGCCTGGTATAATCTGGGGTTGTATTATTTGGATGTGCAGCCTGCGAGACTTTCGGAGGCTAGGGAAAATATTAAAAAATCTGAAAAGCTCGGAGTTAAAATAGCGCCAGAAATAAGAGATATTATTAAAAACGCTGATAGATGATGCTGAAAAGTTCTTCTCTGAGTATACTTATTCTCATAATATGCGGGGCGCTTCTTTATTCTAATTCGCTTAGAGGGCCTTTTATCTATGACGATTATTCTCTTATAGTCAATAATCCCATATTGAGTGATTTTTCAAAAATCCCGTATTTATTCAGAGATATTTTTTGTCTTAAGACTATGGGTAATTTTTTTAGGCCGCTACAGATACTAAGTTATATGCTGGATTATAAAATCTGGGGATTGAATGCGTTCGGTTTTCATATAACAAATGTAATAATACATATACTCAATGCGATTCTTCTGTATTTCTTAGCCTGCATTTTTATAAAAAAATCTTCTAATTCATTTTTTGTAGCTATTTTTTTTCTAATACATCCTGTTAATGCCCAGGCAGTAAGCTATATTTCCGGCAGAGCCGATCTTTTAGCATGTTTATTTATGTTCTGCGCTTTACATAGCTATATTAAGTTTTTGGACAATAGAGGTAAATACTTTCTTATTTTAACTTTCTTTTTCTATATTATAGGAGTTTT
>CAZAPE010000061.1:0-9115 GCA_964487065.1 uncultured Planctomycetia bacterium
AGATTATTAGCCAGCGCATTTAAATCATCCCTGGTTAGATCACTGGCTCCATTTATATATTTTATTTCATAAATACTTCTCAAATACGAATTCCTGCAATCGTAATCATATCCTAAGGCTTTATAATTCTCTGCGCCTCCTGCGTTGAACGGATTTGAATCTGTATCCCGCCAGTCAACTATTGAAGGCGCTAAACCATCCTGGTACCGGGGAGCTTGAAAAACCTTCTCTAAAGCCTCAAACGCAGCGTAATTAATATTTATCTTGCGTTCTTCATCTACAACACTAACCTCACAGATGCCGATATCATCGCTAAAAGACAAATCTTCTTGGGCCCATTTTTCAGTTAAATGGTCTAAGCCGGAATTATCTTTATAATCGTTTATAAGCAAATCCAACGTTTTTATAAATCCATTCCATATAATAATTCTGGCCAGAAAACGCTCCTTATAAATACGCAACGACGCAAGCTCCATATTAGCTCTGTAAGCGATACCAAGAGAAATAATAACCGCCAGAGCAACTGCCCAGAGTATAAATACAGAGATAACTCCTTTTTTTTCAGAGTTCCCTGCCAAGAGGCAGGAAAACAATTCTTTCGATTTCGGTTTCATTTTTTAAACACTTTATTTTTACAGCCATCAACTCCTCATTCTTTGCGGAATCTTTAGAATAATGGTTCTTTTCAATAAGATTCGCCCGTTCGGCATCATTTTTTTCAAATACCAGAACCGAAAATTCAAAATCCCCCTTAAATACAGCCGTCTCCTCATTAAAATCATTAAATGGGGATTCTATGCGTTTATAGAGTAAGGTCTCGTTATCCTCTTTTTTTAGGAAATAAGTTATCCTAAGAATAGGTAAATTGTAATCGGATTTAAAATCTCCCGGGGCAGCGGCGCTTATAAAGCTTATGGATTTCCCCTCATTCTCAAGAGCAAAATCAGCATTATCATTATATTCAAATGAAGAAATAGACCTTAAATCAGTATCTAAGATTTCGATTATATTTCTGATTCCCGCTACACGCGCAGAAACATCCTTACTTCTTGTCGCTAACTGCAGGCTTAACCAGATAAATGAACTTGCCAAACTAAAAACCAAAGAAAGAATCGCTACTGCCACAATCAATTCTATTAATGTAAAAGCTCTTTTATTCCTCAATTGAAACATCCCCCGAACCCGGCCATAATATAATCTTTTTTACTTTAGTTTTAAAAATAACCTTGATCTCTCCTCTTTCAAGCAAGCGCATATCTGAAAAGACGCGAAAACCACCTAACGGCGATATGAATACCTCAGTAATATCGGTATCTATGCGGTACTTAGAGGGCACATTTAGCCTGGCAATTTCAGAGCTATTTAAATACATTACAAAAGAATCCTTTAAAATCTTTATATTCTGGGATTTTGCAGCTTTAAGAGCTTCGTCTTGAGAAAATTTAAACACACGTAATACCTTGTAAGAATAGTTATCGAATTCTACAATCTGGTATTTATTGCCAAGCCCGGGTAATATTAAAACGCTAAGAATTCCCACTATAAAAACAACAATAATCAGCTCAAGTAAAGTAAAACTCCTCTTATACTTCAAAATATTTTTTAAATATCCTTTATATCAGTTTATAATAAAGCTTGAAAGCTTACCCTGCAATTTTTCTTTATTTATAACCGATACGTCTATCCTCTTTATATTTTCATATTCTTCTGTCTCAATCGACCAAGAGAAATCGCCATAAGGAGAGCTTTTTACACCCTGATCCGGGAAAAAATCAGAAAGAAGGAGTTTTTTATAAAGTATCTCTTCGTTAAAATATAAAGTATGGATATACTCATTGCTTTTTCTAAAAGCCTTTAGCGATATTTGCAGAGAAAAAAGCACAACGGATAAAAGTATCGACATTATTAAGGTAGCTAAAACAGCGTCGAGGAGAAAATAACCCCTGGATTTACTTTTCAAATACTACCTCATTAGATTTATAGACTATATCATCTGAAATGTCCTCTGTTCTTTGCCCCTCACAGCTAACCACATAAAAACTGCCGTCATTAGACCTTTCATAATGATAGAGGCCGCCCCAGGGATCTACTATTAAACCGTCTTTTACTTTAGCCCGTTTTATATAAGGTCCGTTCCAGGAATCAGCATCATCGCCTAAAGGCTTTTCCCAGAGCTTGCTTAATTGATCCGGATACTCGCCAATATCAAGCTCATACATATCAAGCGCAGTAGCAAGTGTTCCAAATATCTCAGCCTCTGCCCTTTTAACTCTTGCCTGTTCAGTTCTACCGGCAAGACGCGGCAATACCGTAGCCACAAGAATCCCGATAATTGTCACAACAATCAGCAACTCAACTAAGGTAAAACCTCTTTGCGGGGAAGACAGAAAGTTTCTAAGCTTAATACGTTTTAATGTTAAAACATATTTCTCCATAATCTTACCTCCTATCCCCTCGTGTTTCTCTTTAAAAAACATTTTCGGAGATAATTCGACTTATTATCTTAATAACATATTCAGCTGAAAGACCGGCAATAAAACTGCAATTATTATAACACCAACAACGGCTCCCACAAAGAGTATCATTATTGGCTCTAAAAGTTGAGTTGTGATTTTAAGATTATAATCCAGTTCCTTTTCCGTTAAATCTGAAATTTTTAAAAGCGAATTTTCAAGGTTCCCGCTCTCCTCCCCAACCGCTACAATATCAACGCAATCCTGAGGGATAAAGCCCCGCAGTCCCTGGCTTAAGGCTGCGCCTTCTTTTAAATCTACTTTTAACCCCTCCATGCGCACTTTAAACCTCTCAGAGCTCAAAACCGATTTGGTCAACTCAACTGTCTCAACTAAAGGAACTCCCGATTTAACAAGCATCCCCATAGTGCGGGAGAAAAATATCAACTCTCGCTGCAGTAAAATTTTTTTAATAAGCGGCAGTTTAAACTTAAACTCCTCGTAGATGATTTTACCCCTGCCTTTTTTGGTGTATTTCCTAAAAATAAATACAGCTAAAGTTATTAATATCAAAATTGCCCACCAAAAATTTGAAAAAATGCCGCTTAATGCGACAACTAAACGCGTAATCAGCGGTAATTCCTGCCCCATATCTTCGAAAATCCCGGCTATTTTAGGGATTACAAAGGAAAGCAGAAAAAACACGGTTAGAAGCCCGAGCCCCAGAACAAGCAGTGGATAAAAAGAAGCCGACTTGAGCTTGCTTTTTAAATCGAGGTCTTTCTCGAATATATTACCCGCCTCCTTAAGAGTAAGGTCAAGGTTTCCGCTTGCTTCCCCTGATGCCACAAGAGCAGCTAATATGGGAGGCAAAGTATCAAAATCTTTTAACGACTTCGAGAAGCTGGCGCCGTCTCTTATTTTTCCTAAGACAGAGCGGATGAACTTAGCCAAATCCTTGTTTGAAAATTGCTTTTCAAGCAAACTAAGCGCTCTAAGAAGCGGCAGGCCTGAGGAGATTAAATCAGATAACCGTGTTGTAAATTGCGTTAAATCCTTCTGTTTAAATTTTATTTTCTCAACCGGAGTGGAAACACCGGAGTCTGTTTTTAATGATAATATATATAAACCCCGATGCGTAAGCTCCTCTATAGCATGCTGCTCTGATTCAGCATTTAGACTTCCTTCGATAAGATCACCTTTGTTATTTTTAGCTTGATATCGGAAAGAATTCATTTAAATTAATCCTTATCTTCTGTCGAAACCACCCTTAAGACCTCATCAAAAGTTGTAATCCCAAGTTTTATTTTTTCCCAGCCCTCCATTTTTAATGTACACATGCCGGACTTAATCGCTTCCTGTTTTATTTTACCTGCAGAGGCTCTCTTTACAATCAACTCCTCTATGTCAGAGTTTAGGAGCATAAATTCATATATCGCGGTACGGCCTTTATATTTAGTGTATTTACACTCTTCACAGCCTTTAGCATCATAAATATCGGTATTATTTTTTTCTGAAAAGATTTTAAGTATCTTCTCAGGCGCAGGGATTTTAAACTTGCATTTCGAACAAAGGACACGCACCAGCCTCTGCGCTACAAAACACTCTACGCTTGAAGCTATTAAATACTGCTCAATCCCCATATCCAAAAGCCTGGTTACACCGCTTGCCGCATCATTTGTATGCAAGGTCGAGAACACAAGATGCCCTGTCAAAGCGGCTCGGATTGCGATTTCAGCGGTTTCAATATCTCTGACTTCTCCGATTAATATAACATCCGGGTCATGCCTTAAAATAGACCTTAACCCTTGAGCAAAAGAAAGTCCTATTCTTGGGTGTACCTGTATCTGCGTAATACCTTTAATCCTGTATTCGATAGGATCCTCAATAGTAATAATTTTTCTATCCTGAGTATTCAGTTTTTGAAGGCAGGTATAAAGAGTCGTTGTTTTACCGCTGCCGGTAGGTCCGGTAACAAAAATAATCCCATGGGGTTTAGTTATAACACTCTCAAGCAGAACAGAATTCTCATTCAATAACCCCAGATCTTTAAAATTAAAAAGCATTGTTTTAGACAGAATTCTTATATCTATGCTTTCGCCCTCAGGAGTAGGCAAGGTAGAGATTCTTAAATCGTAATCCTGGTCGTTATATTGAAACAGTATTCTTCCATCCTGCGGGAGCCTGCGTTCGGCTATATTCAAGTTAGCCATTATTTTTATACGTGAGGTTATTGCATTCTGAAACTGCTTCGCCCCCTGAGGCAGAGGCATTTTATACAGAATACCGTCTATTCTATAGCGCACAGTAAGCTCATCTTCAAACGGCTCTATATGCACATCAGTAGCTCTATCTTTTATTGCCTGAGATAAAATCTGGTTAACAAAGTTTATTATTGAAGACTCTTCAACCTCTTCTGAGGAATCTTTAGTCGCTGCCTCAGGTCTTTTCTCTTTAAGGCCCTCAACAGCCCCGGCGCCAAGACCGTAATATTTTCTTATTGCATCGAGAATAGTCTCCTCGTATGCAATGTAAGGTTTAACCTCTACATTTAAAAGCAATCTGATATCATCAAGCGCCTGTATATTTAAAGGGTCTGATATCGCAATTTCCAAAAGATTATCCTCAAATTTAATCGGTATGATTTTATAATGTAGTGAAAATCTCGCCGGAACTTTTTCCAGCGCCAGGGGAGATATTTCTGTCGCCTTTAAATTAACATAGCTAACGCCAATCTGTTCGCCTAAGACACTGAAAACATCCTCTTCGGTTGCAAGCTTAAGCTTTACTATGGTAGAGACAAGGAACTCTCCCGTTCTTCTGTGCTCGGTAAGTGCCTTCTCTAAATCTTCACTTGAGATAACACCTGAATTTACAAGTATGCTCCCGATAAATTTTTCTTCTCTCTCAGCCATAAACAAACCTCTGCTTTATTTTATCAACAAGACCGACTATGTGCAAAAGAATATATTATAATATTCTCTTACTAAACAAAAAGAATAGCTAATACAGCAGTATAAGTATATAGGCAAGAAAAATAAATAGTACTGCCGTCAAAAGCTTTATCTTACCGATATGTTTTTTTAAAAATTGGGCGAATTTGTCCGAACCGACACCGTAAAGGCCAAGCAGAAATATCACAAAAAGAGGGATTACAAACATAAGGTTATACAGGATAAGATATCCAAAAGCCTTAACCCTGATAATTCCGGGAAGCTGAGTAATAAATGCAACGGTCGGAAAATACACCTGCCCGGTACATACGGATTCCAGGACCGAAACAATAAATCCGACTGCATAAGCAATAAAAATAAGCTTTAAAACTCCTTTTCTCCCCAAAGGCAGGACAGCGTCTTTCCTGTAACCATATCCAATAGTTTTCTGAATCATAAATTTTATTCTCTGCGGCAGTTTAAGCACTACGCTTGAAGACGTTTTCTTTAGTTTATAGATTATAAAGTCATAGAGGTTTAAAATCGCAAGTAAAAACACAATTGCAATGAGAACCCATTTTAAAACAGCGGCCAGAGCGCTATATATTTTGAGTTCATAAAATGCAGAGAATAACCCCATACCTATTAAAAGATAGGTTAAAAACACCGCAAATATAAATGCATTGCCGACATGGAACATCTCCCGTTTTCTATAGCCTGCCATAGTAAGAAAGGAGATAAAGAAAACTATTACAGTAAAAGCGCAAGGGTTTATTCCATCAAGCAGGCCGGCAGCTATTATCGCAGGCAGGGTAAACTGTTTTAACCTATTTACGATAGTATTGCCTTCTTTAACGCTGCCGCTTTGATAGAGTATTTGCTCCTGAATTATCCTGTCGATATTTTCCCGGATTTCTGATACTCCCTGCAAAATTTTATCATTTAAAACCACTACTACTTTCTGATAACCGCTCATATCCAAACCTATAGTTTTTTCTAAAAGCATCCGTTTATTTTCATCATTCTTAGTATCTAATATACTGACATCAACAAACCCCAGGTACCTTTTCTGGATAAGAGGGACAATTTCATTATATATACGAGATTCATCTTCATTGAAATCAAGCATAGCCGAGTTGTAGAAATATTTAAGCTTAATAATTTCTTTTGGTTTATCAAATACCTCTTTTGCTGAAACTAAAGCGTTTAATACTTCAAGCTCAAGATTATTCTCTATTTCGTTCTTACCCGTTAAAACCTTTCCCCCAATAAAAACCTTTGGCACCCCGGGCTTCTGGGAATTAAAAGCATCCTCCATCTTAAGCAGGAAATCATAATTTCGCGCAATACCGGAATTAAAGGTAATAATTTCTACAAGATTTTTGTACTTCTCTTCAATACGAGGTAGGATATTTACTTTTATATACTCGCAGAATTTACAAGATGGCGATGAGAAAAAATCTATAAATACTCTTCTTTCGGTCTTTAGGTTAACAAACCTTTCCTCTAAGATAGGAAGAGAAAAAAGCTGTTTAAAATCAGATGCACAATATTGATTCTCCCATAAAATCAATGGCCTTTTCCTGATACCTAATTCTTCGCAAAGTTGGGGAACTTTAAATATGCTATAGGCATGAAAATAGACATTAATACCTGAATTTATAAGTAATTTTATAAACGAGCTGTCTTTAAATCTCTTTAAATCCTTTGCATTGGAAATAATATCTATTCGGTTGCTCTCTTTCCCGCGTTGCGGGTAATATAGAGGCGAAATTTTTAAAACTTCTTCTTTAGGCATAATGAATTTATCGCCTTTTTCTCCCCACTTAAGTTTATTCTTAAGGATATCGCTCACAAGGGCATCTTCGCTCTTTTTAACGGCGACAAAAGGAATATACTCCAAATTATGCTCAGCAATATATTTTTCTGCTAAAGAAGATGACATAAAATTGCCTTTGGTACGGAAATAATTATTTAAAAATGAAAAAATGGCATCGGAAGAATCATAATCCTTGATACCGACAATTGTATATTCTGCAATCGGATGTGTCTCTTTGTAGATATCTATTTTTTTCTTCTCCAGAATTTTTATAATATTGTCTAACCCTGAGATTAAATACTCGTTTTCCCACAAGAATGTCGGCGAAGCATAAACACCTAACTCTTGAGCAACTTTTATATTCTCCCGAAGAAGGCTTTCTCCTTTTTCCCTTAAGCTATCTATTTTATTAAACGATATACCCGCCTTTTTTAAAGCTTGGAAACGGCTGATATTCTCAGTTAAGAGCAAATAATCGTAAAATTTACGCGGCCAGTATTCTTGAATCAAAATCTGATGTATATTCTCCTCAACCTCATCTACGCCGTGCATCGAGCTGACTTCACCATTTTTAATATCTGCTATAAAATAAAGCTTAAGTTTAATAGGCAAATTATTCTCTTTAAGAAACCTGATTATTTCTGATTCCGCTCTTTGGCCATATGGACAGAGACTCATAGTAAAAATACCGAGCTCGTTAGGAATATTTTTACGATTCAGAAGATGAACATCTGTTAAATAGCGCAGACGGTAGAAAGAAAAAAGAAGAAACTCTCCTTTTTTTTCCGTTAACCTCTTTTCTTTGAGAATTTCGCGGTCTGAATCGTCAAGTTTTTCGGCATCAAAAATTATTAGCGGCAGGTAATTGAGTGAAAGCCTTTCTTGCAGATTTTTTATTTTTGAATTCTTGTAATTATAGTAGGTATGATTAAATGGGGGTAAATAGTTACTCAGTCCTGCAATTAAATCTTTAGATACTTTTTCCTCTTCCCCTATAATCGTAAGAGATATTTCAGCAGAACAATTGTAATGGATAGATAAAAAAAACAATAAAAAAAGCAGAATATTTACAATGCAATATCTCTTATATCTCATACCGGATTACTCACTAATTGGGGACACATCCCTATTTTCTGTTCTCCTTAGGCCTACCTGCTTTCTTTTCTGATAAATCGATATTCAGCACTTTGCTTATTCTATCCAAAAATGGTTTCCTCCCTAAAGGTTTTCCACTATATGTACTCTTCCTTATTTCTTTTTCTGTAGAATCCTGCGAATGCAATAAAAAATCTTGATACTCTATCCTTTCTTTTTCAGTTAGCCACCCTTTTTCTATCAAATCATTTTTCTCTCCTAAAATGTTACATCTCACACTCGACCAAGGATAAGCTTCTGCCGAAGAAACAATTTTTGCTCTTACGGGATTTATTTCTATATAACGGCATACCGCCCAAAGATAAGAATCCTTATCTACCAGGCAGGAATGGAAACGACATTCCCACAATCTACCGGTTCTTTTATATCTTTCATTGAACAACTGTGTATAGCGAAGACTTAATTTCTGCATCATATTTGACAAATTTTCTTTTTCAGAAGGAATAACTAACAAATGACTATGATTACTCATAAGACAGTAGGAATGGATACTACAACTACATTCTTTACTATATTTGCATAAAAGTTCTAAATATTTGTTTCTGTCATTGTCATCAAAAAAAACAGTTTCTCTGTTATTGCCTCTTTGAGTGATATGATGGGGGTATCCTTCTACAACTATTCTTGCTAAACGTGGCATAGATTTATCTTACCAAAAAGGAAACAACAACGTCAATAAAATAGGGATGTGTCCCTATTTTATACACCTCCTAAAGGAAACGAACTAAACCTTCCTTGCCATAGATATCCTCTCC
>CAZAPE010000062.1:0-9083 GCA_964487065.1 uncultured Planctomycetia bacterium
ATGGATATTAATGATGTTTTAAAACAAGAGATCCTTTCTTATCTTCAAATACCTTGATTTTTCTCTGATTATTTAATGCGTTTTTGCTATTTCACTCCTTGACAAAAAGTGCTCATTTTTATAGTATTTAATGTGCTTGTCAGAATTTAACCCTGCAGATTTCTCTGAAATCTAAGCATAGGGATAATTCGTCAAAGCTACTTATGTCAACTTCGTTCCATAAGTAACGGGCTCATTAGGAGGTGAATATGCAGGAAGTTGCAAAGATAAGGAATATTGCTATTGTTGGCCATTCTGCTTCTGGTAAAACAACTCTTACAGAGGCTATATTGTTTAAATCAGGCGCAATTAATAGGTTCGGTAAATCCGAAGATGGAAGTTCTACAAGTGATTTCTCTACGGAAGAAATAAAACGCGGTATTTCTCTGAGCACATCAATACTAAATATAACGAGCGACGGTTATTTAGTTAATATTCTCGATACTCCGGGGTATGCTGATTTTGTAGGCGAGGTTATTTCGGCATTACGTGCAGTGGATGCAGTTGTATTGACGATTTGTGCATCCTCAGGCGTTGAAGTAGGGACCGAGAGAGCATTTGAATTTGCCAAAAATATGAATTTGCCTGTAGCTATTTTTGTAAATAAATGTGATAAGGAAAATACGAATTTTGATGAAATATTGTCTGAAATAAAAGAGCGTTTCGGCTCCCATTGCATTCCTTGCTCTTTACCTGAGGGTATGGGGTCAAATATAAAAGGGGTTTATAGTGTTTTTGAGCCTGCTAAGGCTCCTGAGAGTATAAAAACTTTATTGAAGGATAGCTATAAGAATATCGTTGATTTTGCGGCTGAATCTGATGACAAAATTTTAGAGCGTTATCTTGAGGGCGGAGAGTTGACAGCTGAAGAAGTAGCATCAGGTTTAAAGAGGGCTGTTCGCGAAGTAAAGCTTATCCCGGTTTTCTTTGGTGCTGCAACAAAAGGTCAAATGGGTGTTGAAAATTTAATAAAAGGTATTACTGATATTCTTCCTTCGCCTCTTGAATCGGGGCCCTGTAAGGGTAAGGCTGTTGATTCAGAAGCAGAAGTTATACGGAACTCAGATATAAACGAGCCATTCAGCGGATTTGTATTTAAAACTGTGTATGATCCTTATGTAGGCCAGTTGACAATTTTTAGAATCTTTTCCGGAAAAATTGAGTCTGACGCAGGTTTTTATAATTCAACAAAAAAAACCAAAGAAAGAGTAGGTAAGATTTTAAGATTACAGGGAAAAACACAGACTAATGTAGCTTGCGCTTATGCCGGAGAGATTGTTGCTGTCGCCAAATTAAAGGAGACTAAAACATCAGATACTATTTGTGATGCAAAAGAACAGATATTTTTTCCTGAAATTGATTACCCGGAATCGCCAATGTGTTCATCTATCAAGCCAAAGTCACGGGAAGATGAGGAAAAAATTATGGAGGCTTTACACAAACTAAGTTTTGAAGACCTGACTTTTAAGGTTTCACGTGAGGAACAAACAAAAGAGCTTCTTATATCAGGCATTGGGGATCTACACTTAGATGTTATGGTCGAGAGATTAAAAGAACGTTTCGGCGTTGATGTTGAGCTTAGTGTTCCAAAAGTTCCTTATCGGGAGACAATTACAAGGAGGGCTAAAGCTCAGGGTAAATATAAGAGGCAGACAGGCGGACGTGGGCAGTACGGAGATGTTTGGTTGGAACTGGAGCCGCTTGAGAGAGATAAGGGATTTGAATATGCTGATAAAATAGTCGGAGGTGTTGTGCCTAAACAGTATGTTCCTGCTGCAGAGAAAGGTGTAAAGCAGGCTATGCAGGAAGGAGTTGTTGCGGGTTGTCCTGTTGTTGATCTGCGTGTTTCTATTTATGATGGCAGCTATCATTCGGTAGACTCATCTGATATGGCTTTTCAGATTGCAGGTTCTATGGCGTTTAAAAACGCAGCCCATGAGGCCGGCATGGTCTTGCTTGAGCCTGTTATGGATGTTGATATTATTATACCCGATGAGTATATGGGGCAGGTAAGTGGAGATATTAATTCCAAAAGAGGCCGTATCGGTGGTGTTGAAGCAAGGGGAGGAATGCAAAAAATAAAAACGCAGGTGCCATTAGCCGAAATGTTTAGGTATGGTTCCGAACTACGTTCTATAACAGGCGGTCGTGGTTATTATACAATGAGATACTCTCATTATGAGATAGTTCCCCAGAGAATAGCAGAGAAAGTCATTCAGGCGGCTAAAAAGGATAAGCAAGAGGAATAATAGAAGAAAGATTGCTTTAGTATGTCTCTATTGCTATAATTTAAACGAAGCTTGAGTGTTTATGGTAATAAATTAAAAAATGCATCCCCTGCAGATTTCTCCGAAATCTATGCGCTGGGGATAATTCGCCCCCACTGTTTAGTTTTGCACGAGCAAAACGGTAGGGGCTCATTAGGAGAAAAAGATGTCTGGACATTCTAAATGGGCGAATATAAAACACCGTAAAGGCGCTGCAGACGCAAAGAGGGGTAAGGTTTTTACAAAGATTGCAAAGGAGATTACTGTGGCTGCTCGTGAGGGCGGTGGCGATACTGTTACAAATCCGCGTCTTAGGCAAGCGGTTGATAAAGCAAGATTAAACAATATGCCTATGGATAATATTGATAGAGCGATAAAACGGGGTACAGGTGAACTTCCAGGGGTTACTTATGAGCATATAACTTATGAGGGGTATGGCCCCGGAGGCGTTGCTATATTGATTGAGGGTCTTACAGATAACAAAAACAGAACCACCGCAGAAGTACGAAGTATCTTTACGAAAAAGGGTGGTAATATGGCAGGTGCGGGTTCTGTGAGTTGGATGTTCCACCGCAAGGGATTAATAGTTGTAAACAAGAGCGTAATAGATGAAGACGCTCTTTTAACGACTGCTATCGAATCCGGAGCCGAAGATATGAAGGTTGAGTCTGACACATACGAAATTATAACAGCGCCTGAAAATCTTGAATCAGTAAAGAATGAGCTTCTTGGGAAAAAAATAGATATTGTTTCAGCTGAAGTTACAATGGTTGCCTCAAATACTATAAAACTGACGGGACATGTTGCAAAACAGGTTATTTCATTAATGGATGAATTTCAGTCTAGCGACGATGTGCAGCATGTGCATTCTAACTTTGATATTCCAGATGAAATAATTGAAGAGATGGCTAATGAAGATACTGGGGATTGATCCTGGAATAGTTACTACAGGCTATGCCTGCCTTGATCTTAATAATAATTTTCAGCCCTCAGACGTAAAAGAGACGGTAGTAGTAATTGCGCATGGCAGTATAACTCCGAAATCAGTTCAACCTCTGGAGCAGAAGCTCAAGCATATCCACTGCAAGATGAAGCAGCTTATATCTGAATTAAAGCCGGATGTAGTTGTCGTTGAAGATATATATTCTCATACTGTTCATCCGAACACAGGATTAAAGATGGGGCATGCTAAAGGTGTTATTGAGCTTGCGGTTTCACAGGCAGGAATAAAACTTAGCAAATTAAGCGCGACAAAAATAAAGAAGGCAGTTATTGGCCAGGGTAATGCCACAAAAGAGCAGCTTAAAAACATGATAGAGAATACATACAATATAAAAGGATTATCTTCCTTCCATGAATCTGACGCTGTTGCTTGTGCTCTTGCTTATGCTTTTACCAATCATAAAAAAGCATTATTGTTATGATTGCAAGACTAAAAGGTACAATCGAAGAGGTTCGTGCAAACAATATACTTCTGGATATAAATAATATTACTTATGAAATCCTGATTCCTACCTCAATCTTAGAAACATTTTCCGCTAAAGAAGAAGTCGTTCTTGAGATTTTACAGTTATTTCAAATGGAGAAGAATAAGATGTTTCCGCTTTTAATCGGATTCAGGAACGAAATTGAAAGAGATTTTTTCGAACAGCTTATGACAGTATCTGGTATAGGCGCAAAAGGCGCCATCAAAGCTTTAAAGTATCCTGTTAACCAAGTCGCGATTGCGATAGACCGTGGTGATGAAAAGTTTTTAAGCACTCTTCCGGGGATAGGCAAGCAGAAAGCGAGGCTAATAATTGCAAAGTTGCAGGGGAAAGTAGGAAAATACGCTTTAATTCAAGGTGGCGAGCGCAAGACGATAATTTCAAGGCCTGGTATTAATGAGGAGGCGCTTGAAATATTACTGCAGTTGCAATATAAGAAAAAAGATGCCCTTGATATGATAAATAAAGTTTTAGTTAAGTTTCCCGATATAGATAATGTAGAGGATCTTCTAAATCTTATGTATAAAGTGAAAGTTTCAGAAAATGGATCCTGAAATACTGAACAACGAAAGAGAAGAAGAGTTAATCCTTAATCTTTCACTTAGGCCTAAGAGTCTGGATGAATTCCTGGGTCAGAAAAGGGTGAAAGAAGGATTAAAGATTGCAATAGAGGCAGCTTGTAAAAGAGGTGAGCCGCTTGAGCATCTTCTTTTCTCCGGACCACAAGGTTTGGGCAAGACCACCTTAGCGCATATAATTGCTAATGAGATGGGCAGTAGTGTTATTTCAGCTTCAGGCCCTGGCATAGACCGCGCCGGAGATTTAGTAGGAATATTAACAAATTTAAACGAAGGTGATGTGCTTTTTATTGACGAGATTCACAGGCTTTCAAAAGTTGTCGAGGAATTTCTCTATCCGGCGATCGAAAATTTCAAACTTGATTTTATAATTGATAAAGGTCCTTACGCAAGGACTATCAAATTTCACCTAAAAAGATTTACTCTTATAGGTGCAACGACACGTTCCGGCCTTCTATCATCTCCGCTACGGGCAAGATTCGGGATATATTACCATTTAGACTTTTATGATTTTGAGGAGTTAAGTTTAATAGTTAGGCGTTCAGCAAAACTTTTGGATATTCAGATAGATCATGGAGCAGCTGATGCGATTGCAAGGTGTGCCAGAGGAACTCCCAGAATAGCAAACAGGATTCTTAGGCGTGTACGGGATTATACCCAGGTTAAATCTGATGGCAGAATTTCTGAAGATATAGTAAAAGAGGCATTAAAGCAGGAAAGCATAGATTCTTTAGGTCTTGATCATATGGACAGGAAGGTTCTTGCGGTTATTATTGAGCAATATAAAGGTGGACCTGTGGGAATCGATGCTCTTGCAGCCTCATTAAACGAGGAGCTGGATACTATTATCGATGTTATAGAACCTTATTTGATTAAGTCAGGATTTATTAAACGCACCAGGAAGGGAAGAGAAGCTACGGAACTCGCCTATAAACACCTTAGCATCAAAAAAGAAGAAAAGCTTTTTTGATAATATAAAAAATAAAAAAATTAAATATACATATAAAATATAATTCTTTTATTTTGTAAGGTTTATGAATTTTAAATTGATTAAATTTTTTTAGTTTGAAATTTTGATATTTATAATATTTGAATTATGAAGTTATTAGTCCATATTTGTTGCGGCCCGTGCGTAATTGAAGTATTAAGAGATCTGCGTTACGCAGTGACTAACGATCTCTACGGGTTTTTTTACAATCCCAATATTCATCCCAGATCAGAATACGAGCGTCGCAAGGAAAGTTTTCAATACTATATCGAAAACTTTGAAAGTGCAGAAGTATTCTATCCGCAGTATCATCCGCAAGAATTCTTTGATAATGTTGATTATAAATTGGGTTTTCCAGCCAGGTGCGAATTCTGCTGGAAGCTTAGGCTTGAGAAAACAGCAGAATTCGCAAAAGATAACAAAATGGATGCTTTTACGACAACTCTTCTAGTAAGCCCGCATCAGGATATTGATAAGATAAATGATATCGGTAAAGAACTGTCTTGTAAATATGAATTAGAGTTTATCTCGCGGCCGTTTAGAAAACTGTTTTCAAAGGGCAGAAAGGATGCCAAGGAGAAAGGGCTATACAGGCAAAATTACTGCGGCTGCATGTTCAGTGAGATGGAAGGATATAACAAGGAAATTGAAGGTCTAAAATAATTGTCTCTGAGTAAAAAAAATTATTACAGTCAAATAGACAGGTTCATTCTCCCTTTGTTTAAATAGATCCAGATCCCAATTCCCATTTAACCTTTCATCCACCTCAGGGGTGGATAGTGGGTGTTCTGTGCAATACTAAGTATTGCACAACGCCAGCAATTTACAAATAAACCAAGATGTTACAAAACAGGCCTCGCCTGTTTTGTAACATCTTTTCTTTAAATAAACAATAGGGTTTAGGTATAGTTATGGTTATTTAAATATTGGATTGAATTTTTTAAGGAATAGTTGCGTAAAATAGATTCTAATTAATTGCATACAATTTAAAAAAAATTAGAAAGTGATTTAACAAATCAGAATTACGTGGTATAAATCTTATGTAGAATTTTTGGGAGAGGGCTTGACATAGATTAACGCATAAAGCGTGAGAGGAAAAAATGAACAAAAAAACAGGAGGTAGAAAGATGAAGAAGTTGACAGTTTTAGGCGCAGTAGTTCTGGCAGTAAGTTTTGTTTCTTGCAACATGGCTATGGCTGTAAGAATCGAACCAGTAGAGGAAATATACAAAATGGATGTTGGTGTGGCTCCTAATGGCTTAAAGACAGAAATTAGTTCGGTTTTAAAGGAGATTCTTGGAAAAGAAGGAATAAATGAAACAATGGTGTTGCATAGCATAAAAGAAATAATTTTTAACCTGCCTGAAGATAAAATAGTCTTGGCTTATGCAGAAAGCTTACAAGGAGCGATTAATGATACAATACAACTTGGAGAAATTAATGATTTCATCAACGATTTAAAAAGCGGTGATTTGGAAATTAGAGGTATCTCAATAAACGTAATTACACCAGAACAAATAGAAATGGGAGTTGCTCCCTATTTAGCAGTTACTATTTACGGAAGAGAATCTGACAATAATTTATCATATCTCCCAGATAGTAGATTCCAAGTTCTTTATGATATTAGTGGTATGGACGAAGAACTAATGGTAGCGTTGGGCGAACTCAGTGGAAAAGAATTTGTTTCACCGGCTACTTTAGCGCTGGTTTCTAAGCTTCTGGAACATGAGGGTTCAAGAGTTTATCGTGTCAATTATATGTCTGCAGAAGATCTTTCAAAAACGATAGATAATTAATACGACATCTAAAAAGCCCGCTCAAAAGGCGGGCTTTTTTTGTTACAAACATATACTCAGTTCTTGATTTTTTTCCTCCCAGTCTTTATTATAGTCAGTGGCTAATAATATTTTTTAGATAGATTGAAAATATAAAAGAGTCGATAGTTAATGGCTCGTGGTTCATAGCAATATTAGAACTACTAAATTCGAAATTAATAGTATTGTAAAATTTGGCTATAAACTATGAACTAATAATTATGAACTGAAATATGAATCTAATGGGTAAATTCTTGATATTTTTTGGAATAATTATTATTTTGATAGGCCTTATGCTTCTATTCTTTGAGAAAATTCCGTATATCGGAAAACTTCCCGGAGATATTGTAATTAAGAGGGAAAACATTACAATCTATTTTCCTATAACTACATCTATAATTATCAGTATTCTCTTGAACCTGTTCCTGAGAATAATAATAAAAAGATGAAAAAAATCTTAAGTTTTATCCTTTTTTTCTTTGTAAGCAATGGTTATGTTTTTGCTCAAGAATACACAATAAGAGTAGCCGTATTAACAAAAAAAGAAGAGTGCCGTGTAAAGATTAAAGGGAATTATAATTTAAGAGGTCTTTTAGCAGATGAAATAAAAAATTCCGGAAAAAATCTTGATACTGATGTTTTCTGCAGTAAGGCCGGAATAAATATAGGGCCGGTTACGTATAATTTATTTTCTATTCGCATAGAGCCTAAAAAAGACGGTGCAATATTCATAAACAATAGGCCCTACCGCGGCAGTATGCTGCTCATAGGCGAAGATGAAAAAATTTCTGTAATAAATATAATTCTTCTTGAGGATTATCTGAAAGGTGTTCTTGGTTATGAGGTTGTCTTCTGGTGGCCTATGGAGGTTTTAAAAGCTCAGGCAGTTGCAGCGCGTAGTTATGCGCTTTATATGAGGGAAATTAATAAGGAAAAAAATTATGATTTAACTTCCGATGTCTTATCTCAAATGTATGGCGGTAAGCTTGGCGAAAAATGGCGGATTAAGAGGGCTGTTAATAAGACAAAAGGTATTGCTCTTTTTTTTGAAGGTAAGATTTTACCTGCGTTTTACCATTCTACCTGCGGTGGACACACTGATAGAGTTTCGAATTTATGGTCTCTTGATATTCTTCCCCTGAAAGGCGTTCCGTGTGATTTTTGCCGTTATAGCCGTCATTATAAGTGGCAGAAAAAAATTGAACTTGATTTTTTTAAAACAAAGCTCAATGAAGCCGGGTATGGATTTAATAATATAGAGTCTGTTTTTGTAAAAGAACGTTTTGATACCGGATATGTTAAGACGATACTAATTTTAGCCGATAAGAAGGAATATTCTGTATCAGCAAAGGATTTGAGGAAGATTTTAGGTGCCAAGTATATACGCAGCAGAAGATTCCTGCTTGAAAAAGTTAAAAATTATATTGATATAAAAGGTTATGGCTGGGGCCATGGTATAGGTCTATGCCAGTGGGGGGCTTATGGTATGGCAAAAGCAGGGTATGATTTTGACGAGATCCTTTCTTACTATTATCCGGAATCAGAACTTAAGAGGTTAGAGTAGAATGAATCAGAAAATCGACCTCTCTTTTTATGATTATTATCTGCCCAAAGAGCTTATAGCTTATTTTCCAAGTATAAATAGAGAAGACTCGCGCCTGATGATTTTAAAGAAAGATAATAAAGAGATTAATGAGGCCAAATTCAGTGAAATAACCAAGTTTCTAAACTGCGGTGATTTAATTGTGCGCAATGTATCAAAAGTAATCCCGGCCAGGATTTATGGCAGAAGAGAGAATACATCCGGAAAGGTTGAGATGCTTCTGTTGGATTTACCATCAAAAGAAGATTCCGTAAAAGTTCTCATGAAGACGCGGGGCCGTCTAAGAAAAGGAGAAAAAATAATATTA
>CAZAPE010000063.1:0-9034 GCA_964487065.1 uncultured Planctomycetia bacterium
TTGATAATTTATATCTACAACAATATAAAGCCTTCATAAAAAATATAGCTGACTCCAATAATAATGTTACGCTTTTGACAGATGATTTTTATATAGTTAATGCTGATAAAATGGCAGGCGATATTAACCATATTCTTGAAGAAGAGTCAATGGTATACACAAAATATATCGCTGAAAGAATGAAAGAGTTTATTTCAGACTGATTTCTATTTACGATAAAAATCTAAAGAAAGGACCGAGAGAAGCGCAAATGAATTTATATACTTTCAATTTTAAGAAATTATTTAAAAAGAAAGGTGCCGCTTTTTTTATTTTCCTTATTCTTTTTCTTACTATCGAAAGCTCCATCTATATTACCTTCTCAAGATGCATAACCAACCCAAGCATACTGCAGATAAAGACAAAAATGCGTTTAGCAAAAAACTCATATACTAAGAGCGACATTCTTATTTTTGGAGATTCTTCCGCTGCGGGAGCCATACAGGCAAACAAATTAAAAGAGCATTTAGGTCTTTCTGCCTTTAACTTTTCTCTTTTCGGAGATGCTACGATGGCAAGCTCTTATTTTATCCTGAAAAACTACCTGCATTATAACGGAAACCCGCGCTATATCATTTTAATGAACGTATATGATTTCTGGTACCGGGGCCTTGAAGAAAAACATATAGCCCAGGTTTTAATGACAGGATTTCTTGAGGATATGCTTAAAGATACTGCTTTCGCAATAATTTTTACAAATGATAAAAAACATATTAAATATTTACTCGATTATGCCCTGCCTTCCCAGAGGTATAAATTTGAAATAAAAAGATGTTTTGCTTCAGGAAATTTTATCAAATATTTAAAAGAATCCTATTTAAGAGTAAAGGATGCTGATACGGGAATTTTATTAAGCAGAGGCAGTACTTTTTACCGCAACTCCAATTATGAAGCGGCCTTGAAAGACTTGAATACACACAAGGAATTCATAGCTCAGAGTAAATTTCATATCTCCAAAATAAACTCATACTATCTACACCGCCTTATTGAAGAGGCAAAAAAAAGAAATATCAAGATATTTATTTGTTTTCCTCCTGCATTAAAAGAGTTTTATGACGCAGGAATTGATAATTTATATCTACAACAATATAAAGCCTTCATAAAAAATATAGCTGACTCATATGATAATGTTACGCTTTTAACAGATGATTTTTATATAGTTAATGCTGATAAAATTGCAGGCGATATTGACCACATTCTTGAAGAAGAGTCGATGGTATACACGAAATATATCGCTGAAAGAATGAAAGAATTTATTTCAGACTGATTTCTATTTACGATAAAACAATCAAACAAAAATAAGCCTTCAAAACGTTTATTTTTTCAAAAAAATAATTCTTATTTCCCGAGCTATTTTTTATTGGCGCAGATTTGTTTCTTAAATGTCACCCTAAAGATTCAGCCTGCTTACGCAATTCTATAAGCCGGGTTGATATAAACCTATCCAACCCCCTTTTTTCAATAAAACCCAGAAGATTTTTATTCTCATCAACAACGGGAAGATAATCAAGGCTGTATCTATCAAAGATATCTTTTATCTCAGTCATCGGCGCGCCGGCAGACGCAAATTTAAACTCCGTATCCATTAAATCATTGGCTAAAACCAGGGGCCCCAAGTCAGTGGTCATCAAACTTCTTTTTATATTATCTACCGTAACTATCCCTCTGATTTTTTTATCTTTATCCACAACAGGATAATATAGATTGTTACTAGCGCCAAATACATTTAAAATATCGCGAAGTATCATATTTTCGTAAATAAGAGGCGGATTTTTATCCATAATGTCCTGGGCTTTGCTTTTGATTATTATATCCTCCTCTGTAATATTCAATCCAACTTCACCAGCTTTTTTAACGCCGTATTTCGTAAGCGGTGGACCTATTATCTGCAAGATAAATGTCGTAGTTGTAATAATTATTACCAAAGTATTACCTATTTCACCCGGAAAATACTGCGCAGCTAAAATAGATAGACCTATGGCGATTCCGGCCTGTGGAAAAAGGCAAAAAGGAAGATATTTTTTAACTGTCCGGCCGGCTTTTGAAATTTGAGCACCAATCCGGGAACCAATAATTTTGCCACACATAGTCCCAAAAAGATATATCAGAACAAGAAATAGTATCGGAAAAGTCAAGTGCGTCAAATCCAGTTTTGCGCCGACCAGAACAAAAAATAAAACATATATAGGCGGCGTAAAACCTTCAACCAATTTAAAAACCTCCTTACTTTTACGGGGCGCAAAATTAACAACGATAATTCCAAGCGTCATTGTGGCAAGCAGCAAATCAACATGGGTCGCAATAGATATGCCGCTGACAAGTAAAACCATACCTATGGCAAAAGCCAGAATTCTTGCAGCCTCTACATAGCGACGAATAATCTTTATTAAAATTGTCCCCGAAACAACCCCTAATGCAACTGCCCCTATTATTTCGTACAAGGGCTGAATAAGAGCGTGCATCAACCCATTACCTGTTCCGTTACCAACCAATCTTCCTGCAACTGCCGATGCCGTAACAAAAAGAAAAAGCGCCAGGCCATCATCCAAAGCGACTATTCCTACTGCCGTCGTAGTCAAAGGCCCTCTTGTCTTATATTCATTAAAAACATTTATCGTTGATGCAGGGTCTGTCGCAGAAGCAATCGCACCCATAAGCATTGAAAGAGACCAGGCAAATGCCCAGTCTTTAAATATAAACGTGCAGGCAATCCCCATAAAAACAGTAACGAGCAAAAACGGTGTTATACCCTCACAGAGTAAAATGTAGATAAGCTGCTTACCGTATTTTTTAAACATCTCGCGCTTCAATTCCCCGCCAACCATGAAACCGATTAAACCAAGAGCAAAATAATTGAAGAGCTGTAATTTGGTAATAGTATCGACATTTACCAGCTTAAGACCGGACTGGCCTATAAAAACACCGATTATGATATATCCTACGACCTGGGGAATCTTAAGTTTCTCAAAAAGCCTTCCTCCGATGGAACCCCCGAATAAAGCTAAACCAAGAAGTAGAAGCATATTTAGATGCAGCATTGAAATTTTTGGAAAAATATTTAATATATTTTCAAACATGGCATTATTATATTTTTAGTTAAAATAAAGTGGATTGCTGAGATTATACTCCTAAATTCAGATAAACTACAAAGAAAATTTAAAGTTTAAAGATTGCTAAGATACTCTCCTGCCTTATAGGAACTTCTGACATAAGGCGCGCTTTCAACATGCAAAAAACCACACTTAAGCGCTTTCTCTTTATACTCCTTGAATTTCTCCGGTCTTATATACTCCTTTACCGGATAGTGTTTCATGCTCGGACTTAAATACTGGCCAAGGCTCAAAAAATCGCAATCAATAACACGCAAATCCCTAAAAACATCAATCACCTCATCGTCTTTCTCGCCTAATCCCAGCATAAGCCCCGATTTAGTAAAAACAGTAGAGTCTATCTTTTTTATAATTTCAAGCACACTAAGTGACCTTTTATAATCGGCTTTTGGCCTTACATCCGAATAGAGCTTGGGCACAGTCTCAATATTATGGGCAATGATATCCGGCTTTGATTTTACAACTTGCTTTATTGCCTCTTCATTGAGTTTGAAATCGGGAATCAGAACCTCGATAGAAGTGCCGGCATTTTCATCTTTTATCTTCTTAACAGTATCAGCAAACATCTCTGCTCCGCCATCTGATAAATCATCGCGGGTAACAGCGGTTATAACTACATGCTTTAAATTAAGCTTCTTTACAGTTATAGCTATCCGATTTGGCTCATCATAATCAGCTGCTTCTGGAACACCAGGTGTAACATTACAGAACTTACAATTTCTGCTGCAGACACGCCCCAGAATCATAAACGCTGCCTCATCCTTAGCAAAACATTCGCCGATATTCGGACAGGCTGCAGATTCACATACAGTATTAAGATTTAATTCCCTAAGAAGGCTTTTCATAAAAGAAAGCCTTCCTAAATCTATTTTCTTACTAAGCCAGGATGGTTTCTTTAGTATTTCTTGTGGGGTCATGTTTTTCAAGATTCCAGGCAGAAGTTAAATATTTATTCTCCTCTAAATAACTTATAAGTTTTACCTCAGGAGCTAGAAAAGAACTTTTTTCTAAATTTACATGATATGTCTCTTGAAAAGATTTTTGCAATAGATCTTCTACCTCTTCATAAAGAATACTCCGCCCTAAAACCATATTAAGTGAGACACTCCCGTTAAAAACAGAAGAAATATTTTGCATAGAAAATTTTTCAAGAACTCTACAAACACTCTCCAAAGGTATTGAACCGTGTTGGAAAATTATATCCCTTCTTCTTCTTTGCGCACTGCCGCCTATCTTTTTACCGCCAATTGTAACATCGTAACTTTCATGTACAGCCGAACAAAAACCAGAAACTTCTTCATTTTTATTCTGCATAGAGAATTTAGCCCCAAGACCCATCTTTTTATAAGCGTTGACTAAAAATAGTGATACAACTCTATAAGAATCAGCAATAGTTCCTTTTATTGCCAGATCGTCTTTTTTACATATAACACTGTATGAGATATCATTCTTATGATAGATAACGCTCCCGCCTGTCATTCTGCGCACATATGGAATATTCTGTTTTTGGCATTCCTTTATATTAAGAAACTCTTTTATGTCTTGCGGAAAACCAAAAGAGAAGCCTGCCGGCATCCAACCATAAATACGAAAAATCGGTAAACTCTCGTTTTTACAAAAAGACAGAAAAAGCGCTTCATCCTGCGCCATATTAGTATAAGGAGAAGAATTTCCTGAAAGGATAACTCGCCAGAGGGATTTTACTGCTCCTTGGGGCGCCATCTTAAATTCAAATCCCTTGCAGCTTTTATTTCATCAAGACGCCCCACGGGCATTTTCCGCGGCGCTTGATGCAATTCATCAGGAGCCTCTTTTGCTAACTTTGCTGCTTCGAGCATAATTTTAATAAACTCATCCAGAGTCTGTTTTGATTCCGTTTCGGTCGGCTCAATCATCATCGCCTCTTTAACTAATAAAGGAAAGTACACTGTCGGCGGATGAATACCGTTATCTATTAAATATTTGGCAATATCTAAAGCGCTAATGCCATTTTCTTTTTGCTTTGAAGCCGAAAGAACAAACTCATGCATACATATTTTATCGTAAGGCAAATCAAAAGAGTTTTTTAATAAAACCCTGCAGTAATTTGCATTTAAAACTGCTTTCTCTGCTGCATCAATCAAACCTTTTTTGCCCAGATAAACCATATAGGCATATGCTTTAAGAATTACCGCAAAATTGCCATAAAACGGAGCAATATATCCGATAGAGTTATTATGATTATAATTGAGAGCAAAGGTGCCGTCTGTTCTCTTCGTAACGCGCGGTATGGGTAAAAATTGCCTTAACGCATTATTAACTCCGACAGGCCCTGATCCAGGGCCACCGCCACCGTGAGGAGTCGCAAAAGACTTATGTAGATTCAGATGTACAACATCAAAACCCAAATCGCCGGGGCGAGCTTTACCCATAATCGCATTTAAATTCGCACCGTCATAATACATAAGCGCGCCCGCAGAATGCGCCAAATCAGAGATTTCTTTAATTTGCGGATTAAACAATCCTATAGTATTGGGACAGGTTAACATGACACCTGCAATATCACTATTCAATTTAGCTTTAAATTCTCTTATATCCATACAACCATTCTTATCCGTAGGAATAACTATAACCTCATATCCGGCAATTGCAGCAGAGGCAGGATTAGTTCCGTGAGAAGTATCAGGAACAATAATATATTTACGTCTATTACCGTGAAACTTATGATAAGCTGCGATTATCATAACACCCGTCAGCTCTCCATGCGCTCCGGCAAGAGGCTGCATAGTATATGCAGACATCCCTGTTATCTCGCAAAGCAATTCCTCGATACGGCATATAACCTCAAGTGAACCCTGAGTAAGTATACCGCCGCCTCCAAGCTGAGGCAGTAGCGGATGTATATCGGTAAAGCCCGGGAGATTAGATATTCTTTCAGTAAACTTTGGATTATATTTCATTGTGCAGGAACCCAGAGGATAAAAATTAGTATCAACAGAAAAGTTCAGGCGTGATAAATTTGTATAATGCCGGACAACATCAAGCTCTGAAACCTCAGGCAAATTAGGCTCTTCTTTTCGCAAATAATCTTTTTTTAATTCCACATCTATCTGGACATCTTTTTTGGGTATTTTAAACCCGCATCTTCCAGGTATACTTTTTTCGTATATTAATCGCACAATACCGCCTCCAGACTCTGAGCAAATTTTACTATCTCCTCTTTGGACCTTTTTTCGGTAACAGCAACCAAAAGATAGTTATCCATATCCTTATAGAACCTGCCTAAAGGAAATCCGCAGGCATACCCTTTTTCTACCATCTTATTTACAACTTCGTCTGCATTCCGGGGTAAAAGTACCGTAAATTCATTAAAGGTGGGAGAACTCCTTTTGACTGTAACGCCGGGTATTTTATCAAAAACAGATTTCGCAAATTCCGCCTTTTCATAATTAAGCCGCGATAGATCCTTGATGCCATTTTTACCCAATAAAGATATATATATAACCGCGCGCAATGCGCATAGCGCTTCATTCGAACAGATATTCGAAGTTGCCTTCTCGCGTCTTATGTGCTGCTCTCTTGCCTGCAAGGTCAAAACGTAACCTGTTCTATCTTTCATATCATTAGTTTTTCCGACAATGCGTCCCGGCATTTTACGCACATATTCTTTTCTTGTTGCCATAAACCCAAGATACGGCCCGCCGAAAGATAGAGGCAAGCCTAAGCTCTGACCCTCGCCTGTTGCAATATCACAATTTATCTCCCCGGGAGTCTTTAAAAGGCCAAGCGCGATAGGATAAACTGACTGAATCACCAGAGCCCCTTTATTATGAGCTTTTTTAACAATATCTGAGTGGTCATCTATTGCCCCAAAAAAATTCGGATTCTGAAGTATTACAGCAGCGGTATTTTCATCAAGGTGTTTATAAATTTCATCTCTATCGCTCTGACCATGCACAACAGGAGTCTCGAGGAACTTGATATTTAAATTTGAGGTATATGTATAAAGCATGGTTCTATAAGTCATATTAACTCCGCTATCCATAACTATTTTTTCGCGGCCGGTTATTCTTATTGCCATCATACAGGCCTCATAAAGAGCGGTTCCGCCATCATACAGCGATGCATTGGCAACATCCAAATCTGTTAATTCACATATTGCTGTCTGGTATTCATATATTGCCTGTAGCCAGCCCTGAGAACATTCCGGCTGATAGGGAGTATAAGCGGTATAGAATTCGCTTCTACCTGCCAGCGCATCCACTGCGGCTGGAATATAATGGTCATAAAACCCTGCGCCGATAAAATTGATAAGTCCTGTCGCATTTTTAGATGCAATTTTTTTAAAATATTCAATCACTTCAAATTCAGATTTTCCTTCCGGTATATTAAATGATTTCGGATAAAGAGACTTTTTTATATCGCAAAAAAGCTCATCTATAGATGAGACCCCTATAGTCTTGAGCATGATTTTTACTTCATCCAAGGAATGCGGCACAAAGCTCAATGTTTTATCTCCTTAAGATACTTTCTGTAAGATTCGGCATCCATGAGATTAGATTTTTCTTTTTCATCCTTAACCTCTAAAACAGCGATCCACCCGTCCATATAACAGGATTTATTTAAAAGCTCAGGCTGAGACTCCAATGCATTATTGACTTCTACAACTTTGCCTGACAAAGGCGCATAGACATCGCTTGCGGCCTTAACAGATTCAACAGATGAAAAAATCTTAAACTGCTCAAGTTGACTATTTACTTTAGGCAACTCCAGAAAGGTAATATCGCCAAGCGACTCTTGGGCATAATCTGTTATTCCTATATAAGCTTTATTGCCCTCAAGCCGCGCCCACTCATGTTCTTTTGTATAAAATAAACCTTCAGATACGTTCATGTCAAACCCTCCCGGTATAATTATATAATTATACCTGATTACTCAGATTTTGAAACCTGATTACTTAAATTAGAAAACCACCCTTTTTATTTTACAGCTCTTATTGCCAAAATTAACAATCAATCCTATATGTAAACCTGTTATTTTTAAATAAGATATTACCTGATATTTAAAAACCTCAGGAACATTTCCATTAAATGCTTTGACCTCAACAACAATACCATCTTCCACAATCAAGTCCAACCTAAGAGAACCTGCTTTCTTATCGTGAAAGTAAACAGGAAAATCTTTTTCTGTTTCGTATTTTAAATTAACTTCCTCTAAAGCTACTTTAAGAGCATTGTGGTATATTTTTTCACTAAAACCAGGACCTAACTCAGAATGCACCTTAAAACAACATGCAATTATCTGCTCTGTAAAAATGTTTTTATCTTCCATTTAATCTGCGCAATCATCATTTATGAATCAGTGTAATCATTGCTATTAATTAGCTTTTTACGGTTCCTTTTTTATAAAAAGGCTTATTTACAACTTCAGCCTCTAACTCAACATTTTCATTTTTAATAGTGATTCCTAAACCAATACTATCATATCCAGGGATAACATAACCCATACCTATCCCATAACCAAGGGATGGAGAGAAAGAACCGCTACTAACAACACCAATATCTTTACTATCGCGCAATATTTTATAACCATGCCGCGGAGCACGACGGGAAATTGTCTTAAAACATATCAATTTCGATTCAATACCACTCTTTTTAATCTCTAATAATGCATCTTTCCCTATAAAATCTTTATCAAAATCAATAAACTTACTGCTTGCAAGAGAGAGCGGAGATACTGTTTCATCAATATCCTGGCCATAAAGAGAATACCCCATCTCAAGCCTCAAAGTATCCCGCGCTCCAAGTCCGGCAGGCTGAACACGTTTATCTTCTAAGAACATATTCCATAATTTTTCCACATGACCAAAGCCGGCATAAATCTCATATCCAAGCTCACCTGTATAA
>CAZAPE010000064.1:0-9017 GCA_964487065.1 uncultured Planctomycetia bacterium
CTTTAAATATAGTATATTTATTACATAGACTTTAACTCTATATGGGGGTAAAAATGAGGAATTTTATCTTAAGTTTATTTTTATTAACAACTTTAATTTCATCTTATGCTTATGGTTTTGGTTCGATATTGGGCGGATTTAACCAAATCACGCAACCTGTAGGAAATCCTTCCTCTAGCGGTGAAATTGCGGTAAATCTTAATACAACAATCGATAACGGAGTATATGTCCCGGATACGATTCTTAACAAACGTCTAAAAACTATTCTGGGAAAAGAAGAAGGAGAAGCAATAACTATCCAGAATATGCAGTCTTTGACAAAACTTGATTTGTCCAGTTACGGAATTAAGGATATAACAGGCTTAGAATATGCAATTAACCTAACACACCTTAATCTCGGCAATAACCAGATAACCGATATAACACCCCTTGCCAACCTTATTCAATTGACTGAACTTGATATACAATATAACCAGATAAAAGATATACGCATTGTCTGCTATCTTTCCAATCTCACGCTGCTCAGAGCATCATACAACTTGATAACCGATATCAACGTATTTGCTCATCCCAATATGTCGAATCTGAAGAAACTCTATCTAAACGGCAATATGATTATCAATATAACTGCTTTAGGCGCAGAGCATCCTTTAACAGGTGAACCTATTTTAATAAATCTTACCCATCTTGACATCTCAGACAACAAAACCCCCCGCGACTGGAAAGTTCCCTCAGATCATAGGGATATCTGCGGAAAAAGAGAAGAAGGTGAGGTAAGAATATCTGATTTAAGCCCAATAGCAGGGCTTATTAATTTAGTAGACTTTGCGGCTTCTCAAAATGATATCAAAGACATCTCGGCATTAGCTAATCTTGGTAATTTAGAAAAGCTTGAACTTTATGATAATTTTATAGAAGATATCCGGGTGCTGGAAAATTTTAAAAACCTTGTCGATGTAAATCTCTGTGCCAATAGAATCTCTGATCTAGGAGTTTTCAAAAGCTCAGCATTGGTTCAAATCACAGATTTAAACCTTTCTCAAAACCGGATAAAAGACATCTCTTCGCTTTCAAATCTTACCAATATAGTCTGGCTGTTTCTCCATCATAACTTTATAGACAATATCTCAGCCTTGGTTAATAATCCGGGGCTTTACAACGAATTCCCTGACGACACTGAAAAATTGGATACAATCGATATACGCTTTAATAAATTAGATTTAACCCGCGGTTCAGACGATATGCAAGATATCCACACCCTTGAACGAAGATGCGTAAAGGTTAATTACCTTCCCCAGGATTGCAACGACTGTAATTGACAACGTCACCATAATAGTCTCCCATCATGTGACGGTGAGAAAGCAAAACGGGAATAACTCTGACTGGGACAACCTTCGTCCACCTCCGGGGTGGACGAAGGTTGGTTTTGGCGAAATTGTTTATTCGAACCTCAAAGCGTCTATGGGATTTAAGCGGGCGGCTTTTTTAGCCGGCCAGAGACCAAACCCTATTCCAACAGCAATAGAAAAAGTAGTGGCTAAAATAACGCTGGAAAGAGATACTTTGGTAGCCCAGCCGATAAATAGCGATAACGCAGCTGCAATCGCAGCGCCGAAAAGAATACCTATCAAACCGCCGCTAAATGTCATAACAACAGCTTCTATTAAAAACTGTATCATGATATCGCTCTTGCGGGCGCCGACTGCCTTGCGCAGGCCTATCTCATGCGTTCGCTCAGTAACTGAGACCAGCATAATATTCATAATCCCGATACCCCCCGACTAAAAGCGATATCGCAGCAATGCAGCCTAAAAGCATACTCATAGTCCGGGTGGTGCTGCTTAACATCTCTTGTATTTCATTCATATCTCTAATTTCGAAAGAGTTCTCATCGGTTTTATAAAGTTTATGGCGCTCGGTAATAATTGCGCGAATTCTTTCCTGAACATCAGCAACTGATTCGGCATCGCTAACCTCGACATATAAACCATCGAGGTAATCCTTGCCAAGCACGCGGTACATTGCCGTAGTTACGGGAATATAAGCAACGTCATCCTGATCTCTGTGGCCGCCGGAGCCTTTTTCCGGCGCAATGCCGATTACCCTAAAATTAATACGGTTTAATTTTACAGTCTTACCAAGAGGGTTGCTGTTACCAAAAAGCTTTTTTACCACCGTTAGCCCCAGAACAACTACTTTTTCGCGATACAATATCTCATCCTGCGTAAACCACCTGCCAATATCAGGCATAGTTGCCCGCATCTGTCCGTAATCGTATCCTACGCCTTCAATACTCGTATTCCAGTTCTCGTTTGTGTATACAATCTGCGCATTCCCCCGGACAATACCGCTGGCTTTTTTTATCAACGGTTTTAAATTATTAATCTCTTCAATATCGCCAAAAGTAAATCTTGTAACTGCACCCGAGCCTGCGGCAACTCCCCGAAAATGAGAAGAACCTCCTCTGATATAAAGCAGGTTTGATCCAAGCGTTTTAAGGTTCTCTTCTATTGCTTCTTTTGCTCCCTGCCCGAGCGCAAGCATGGCTATGACCGCGGCAACTCCGAACAATATTCCCAATATCGAAAGAAAAGAACGGACTTTATTAGCAAAAACAGCCCTAAATGACTGTCGGATGTGCTCGATGAATTCAATTCTGCCAAAAGTTGAACACCTATGCGAGATTATCTTCTCTACCGAAAGATCAAAATCATCCCCTGAATTATCCTGCCTATTAAGCTTCTTTTCATCGGATATAATCTCACCGTCTCTTAAGGTAATTATTCTGTTGGCATATTCAGCGATATCCCTTTCATGCGTAACTAAAATAATAGTTTTACCCTGCTCATGTAACCCCTTAAAAATACGCATTATCTCTTCTTCGCTCTTCGTATCTAAGTTGCCTGTCGGCTCATCGCAAAGCAAAATCTTTGGGTTATTTACCAGAGCACGGGCTATGGCAACTCTCTGCTGTTCGCCTCCTGACAACTCACTAGGCCGGTGCTTTTCACGATTGGCCAAGCCTACTGCCTCAACCTGCTTATAGGCTTTTGTTTTAACATTCTTATCTCCGGCATAAATAAGCGGCAACCCTGTATTCTCAAGGACATTTACTCTTCTTAGGAGATGAAACTGTTGGAATACGAATCCAACCAGATTGTTTCTCATCAAAGCCAGCTCATCATCCGATAATCCGGATACTTCAGTGCCGCCTATTTTATAAGAACCGCCGTCTGGACGATCCAAAAAACCCATTATGTGCATAAGCGTTGATTTGCCGGAACCGGAATGGCCCATAATGGCAATGAACTCTCCGGAATCTATTTTAAGCGAGGCGCTCCTTAAGGCGTAGACTGGGATCTTTCCGCTTTTGTATGTTTTGGATATATTTGTAAGCTCGATCATATTACCTGTGACTGGGCAGGAAAGGATTTTTACCGGAGTTGTTTTCTTTAAATGTAAAAAGCTTATTTGCTACAATAACAGTATCGTCTGTAGTTAATCCGGAAATAATCTCTATATTCTTATCGTCGCTTAAACCTGTTTCAACATCCTGCTCTATGACTTTGCCCCGGGATGATTTCTTTACCATGACAAATGTACGCCCTTTATCGCTGATCAGCGCCGTGACAGGAATAATTATGACATCTTTCTTTTCTTTTTCTACCACTTCAACATTGGTGCTCATACCGGAGCGAAGAATCTCAGGTATCTCACTAAGTACAATATCAACATCATAAATATTTACATTGCTAACAAGCTCAGATTCATAGGCGATATGGTCGACAACTCCGTCGATTTTAACTTTTGGATAGGCATCTAAAGTTATCTCTGTTCTCTGTCCCAGTTTAATTTTACCGACATCGGTCTCATCAAACTGAGCTTTTACGATTAACCGGCCTGATAGGACCAGCACTGCATCAGAAGTTGCTACTGTCTGCCCCGGCTCAATAGAACGTACTATTACCTCACCTTCAATAGGTGAAATAAGCGGGGTCTGTTTATACACCTCTTCCCAGTATTGTGAAGACACTTCTCCCTGCAAACGCGCAGCATCTACAAGCGCTACTCTTTCGGTAGAACTCATCAACAATAATATATCACCCTTTTTTACCCTGTCTCCCTCTTTAACCAGAATTTTTTCAATACGCCCGTTTATGCAGGGCTTAATCTGGAGTCTGTTTTGCGGCTGCACAATTCCGGTTGTAGCAACAGTCAGCCTGATATCTCCCCTTACCGGGCTTAACTCTTTGACCACCTCACCACCGGATCCTTTTTTATGTTTAGCAATATTAAAAAATACTATCAGTAATACTGCAGCAATTAGTACAATAAATATTTTTTCCCTGGTTTTAATCATATTCCAACGTCCCTCCTTTTGCCTGCACCCAGCCTGCCTCTGCAATTAATAAGTTCGCCCGGGCATTTAAAAAAGACTTTTTAGCACTTACAAGGTTACCTTCAATAATTATCCAGTCATCAAACGTTATAAGTCCGGATGAATACTGAGCATTAGATATCTTAGCGCGCTCCTCAGCAGCCTCAAGAAATTTCTGCTGCACTAAAACAGTCTCTATCGCATCCTGCAGATTTTTCCAGGTCTCCTCCAGGGTAATAATTACGCTATCACGTCCGCTGCGTTCCTCTGCCTTGGCCTGCTTTAACTGCGACTTGGTTTTGGAGACATCCGCTATGCGGCTGCCGCCTTCAAATATAGGAAAAGTTACCGCTAAACCTGCCGACCATTCTTCCTGATTTGGAGGCCAGTCAGACGCTGTTTTACCATAAGATGAATTCAGATAAACTTTGGGAAAAAAATCTAATTGAGACGATTTAAGATTAAGCCGCGCCGCCTCTTTCTTGGCGATAAGTTCTTTAAGAAAAGGCGTAGTACTGGCAAGATTCTCAAAAACAGGCTTTATATGTTCATCTTCTTTAATCGTAAAATCGCCTTCTACTTTTATTGGTTTAAAATCTTCTCGACCAAGCTCTTTCGACAGCTCTCTCTGTGTAAGAATAAGATTCCTTTTTGCCTGAGCAATTTCAAATTCAGCCTGAGCCAGGTCTGCCTGGGCGGTCAATAAAGAACCTTTATGTTCCCTGCCGGCCTCATAGCGCATATTAACTAAATCCAGATTCTGTTTTCTGCGTTTGGCAATATCCTCCGTAAGAGACAAAAGTTCCTGCGCCCGCAACAGCGTGGTGAATACGGTTTTTAGACTAAGGCGAATATCAGAAGATGTGACCGCATAATTATACTGCTGGGCATTCAATGTCTCCTGGGCAGATTTTATATCGCTGGAAGTTTTAAAACCATCGAACAGCAGTTGTTCGGCACTTATGCTGTAAGAATATGTATCTGCCTCAGCCTTAGTCGATGTTTTTGACCTTTTAGCGCTGGAAGAGCTCGTTATCTGGGGCAACGCATCACTCAATGCAATTGCCTTATCAGCCTCTGCCTGCTTGACTTTCTCAAACGCCACGATTAAATCCGGGTGGTTATTAATAGCCTCTTTAACTCAATCTCGCCAACTCAAGCCCTCAGCAGATCTGGATATACTCAAAGAAAGAGGCAGTAATATTAAACCAATCTTTATATAGCGCAACATTTCACTCTTTATCCCCTAGTTTATATCTTACCGTTAAAATGCCTTAGATATAATAGCATTAATATTTAAAATAATAAAGGGCGTCTATAAGCAAAAAGGCCGCCTTAAAGGCGGCCTTGCTTTTATATTATACTTACTCTACCTCTTGCGGCTCCTCTGATTCATCTGACTTTTCCTCTTTCATACACTGCTTCTTCTTCATCTGTTTGCACTTTTTCATCATCTCTTCCATCTCGGAAAAATCAACTTCGATTTTTACTTCTTTCTTTAAGTTTAGGTTTTTATCATACTTAAGCAGCTTGTTCCCCATCATAACAACAATCCCGCCATCCTCGGTTGCAATCATGGATTTACCCATCATCATCTTCATCATCATTGCACCCATATCGCTATCACGGCCTTTCATCATCTCTTTGCCCAGCATGTCTTTTCCCATCATGGCGCCCTGTTTCTCTTCGGCAAACGAAGACGCCAAGAATATAGCCCCGGCAAGTAAAACAACAACAATAGCTATTCCCTTCTTCATAATTCACCTCCTTATTGTTAACTAAGCCAAGCTACAACCTACTCCTTCCGCTTAATGGAAACAAATTTTTAATTGTGCAGAAAAAGACATCAAAAAATATTTTCTTATTTTAGTATTGTTTTGTAAATTAAAAACAAGGAGATTCTATCTTCCCTACCTCTCTTGACTCAAGCGGTATTTTATATCTTTTTATTTAAAGGTAAAGGATGAGAAACCGCATTACCTGCGGCAATTTCCAAAAGCATATCGATTTCTTTTTTGATAATATCTTTAATCTCATCTGAGACTAATTCTGAGCCTAACGAATCAATAAGAGCTTCAAATTCAAATCTGTCTCCTACGGTAAATTCTTCGCTTTCCATTTTATCTATATAATCCCGATACTGACGCATTATGTCGATATTACTTCCCCTAAAATACTTAAAACTATCCGGAATAAACCTATCTATTCCATATTCGCCATATAACAGGTAATTTAGCCTTTGATCTTCCGTGAAATCTTCTAAAAAATATACGCCATTGGCTATCTGTTCTATAATGGTATCAGCAGCTAACCCTAGGAGTCTATATTCCAGCCATAATCCCGGAATCTGAGACAGATAATTTTGCGAATTGCCATATACATCGCCTATTGCAATAATTTTGGAGACAATTAAGGCATCATGTAAAAGGTCTAAATCATCATTATTAGTTAAATCTAAGCCAGGGATGAGATCTTTTATATATTGAAGAGCCCAATCAGATAATTTTCCCCTAACCTCTATTGTTGTTATTATTTCATCTATCAATAAGGCTTCTTCTTTAAATTCTTCGCCTACTTTAAGCTTGGTAAAATTAATCATTAATTGAACAATTTCAGACTCTGCCTGCGATAAACCTAATAGTTTTGAATAGACTCCGATTATGGCCTTGCTTCTTTCTTCGTGTCCTTCCAGGCAGAATTTATCCCCAACTGCTACATAAACACCTGCATCATGAAAATAAACAGCAATTCTTGCTAAAAATTGAATCCTGTCTATTTTATATAACAATACCGTTTCATTATTTGATTCTTTCATTTTGCTTATTACGCGATCGATAAAATCAAGCAGTGAATTAACATGTATAGAGTTATGATAGGTTACGGCATTTTTAACCGAACTATTTTGCATCTCCCGCCAGACAATATCTCTAGCAGTATTTAATATTTCATCATCATATCGCTTCAAAGAGCAAGAATCAGTATTCCTCATCCGCCTGGCATCTGCAGAATGAGAAAATAATAAAACAACCGTTACCGGAATTAAAATAATTTGTCTAAATAACTTCATCTTTAATCATTAAATATCCCCTCTTGTTTTTAACTCTCTTGCCGCATTGAAGTACTGCTCATAGATTTCTTTCATCCAGGGTATTTTCCAGGATATTTCTTCTCCGTCATACAAACAGAAACTCAACTCTCCTATACGTAAACCAATCTCATGCTGCCAACGGAAATCTCCATAAATCAATTTTGCGAATGTTCTTAAAGCACGGTTAAGCACCCTGATATTATTTTCTCTATAAGATTCAAATTCCCCTTCTTGGACGCTAGATTCTATTCCATAGTAAGGCAAATACATAAAACAGAGGTCATTAATCTCTCCCGTAATGCTGATATCTTTAGTTTCAAGGCTTTCACTAGAAGGAAAATACCCGCCTACGCCATAAACTGCTCCAATAGTTGCAATCAATCTCTGAGCAAATTTCCTAAATATCCTGTCCGGCGCACTTAAACCATTATTATCTACAGTATTTTCTTCATTAGCTCCATAAATTGCATTATAAGAATTGCCTTCTTCCGGAACGCGCATAACCTCTCCGTATTTAGCATAAATGTATTCCATCGCTCCCAAAGCGTCTCCTTCAACGTTTAACATCGGATTCGGTGATAATCTTAACTCTGTGTCTCCCCATTTAGTTATTATCGCCAATTGTATTCTTTCTTTTAAAATTAGCTTAACCGAATCTATTAATCCTGGATTCGCCTGAATTAGATCTACATAACTATCCTGCCATAGAATATCGATATACCCATCCAGAACTGCACTGCAACCTTCATAACCTTCTGGTTTTTCACTAAGCAGGCTATATTTTGCCTCATAGGCAAGGGCTAAAAGTTCAGATTGGGCTAAATATTCTGTACTTGTAAAATAATCTTCCAGCGGTAGTATTATTGCCGGATCTCCGTTATTTCCTGCGCTTATATAATCAAGCTGGTTTACCCTCTCGTAAAATTGAACTGCTGGCTGAATCTGGTCAGTCTCTGCTATCAATCCGCTATCGTTTATATCACTAACCAACCTCCATAATGCTCTTGCGTTTATTAGTTCCTGCATCGCGTTATCTAAATACAGGCCTCCAAACATATTCCATTGATTTCCGATACTACCGTCCTCTGAAGATAAGGCTAACTGCCTCAATCGGTTCTCTGTACTATCACGATTTGTAATATCTATCAATGACCTTAGTCTTGTGATTGAAAAAGATAATGGTCTATCCAGGTTATTATCTTTAGCAAAGGTTAGGCCGTCACGGGAAGACCAAAGATATCCGGAGCCTTTCTCATTCATGGTAATACTAAATATCTGTTTAACTTCTTGATCTGCTAAAATGAATTCTACTGCCAATGCTCTTCCTTGCCAGCTAATCTGCCTGGGAAATATATTTAAGCCCGGATTAAGGTTGCTTACGTCTATCTTGCCAGGCACAGCTCCGAAACGTGTTCCAATAGAAAGAAAAGTTGCATCTTTAGGTATAGAGCCAAACACGTCTCTCATAAATATACCGCTAACTTCTTCCAAAGATTCCAAATAAGCCAAAAACAACTCTCTTACCTGAACCAGCCTCTCATCCATATCTAT
>CAZAPE010000065.1:0-7612 GCA_964487065.1 uncultured Planctomycetia bacterium
CCGATTCTCTTAATTATAAGGATGATTATATGATTTTGGCCAGTAGAGGATGCCCTTTTAGCTGTAGCTATTGCTGTGAAAGTTTTCTTAATAAGCTTTATAAAAATAAACATTTTAGAAGAAGAGGGGTGAATTCAGTAATAGAAGAATTAAAAACAATGAAAAAGAAATACAATTTTAGGGAAGTAATGTTTTTTGATAGTGTATTGTTTACTGATAAAAAATGGTTGAAAAATTTACTCTCTTCTTACAAACAAGAAATACATGTCCCCTTTAGGTGTACAGGCCACGTCGATTTTTTGGACTATGAAACCGCTAAATTGTTAAAAGACGAAGGTTGTTATTGCATAGATTTCGGGGTTCAAACTTTTAATCAAGGACTTCGCAGGAAAATTTTAAATCGCCATGAAGATAATGAGCAGATAAAAAAAGCCTTTAACATCTGTGACGATTTGAAATTGAGATATGACGTAGATTTAATCTTCGGGTTGCCCGGGATGAATGAAGAAGATTATGTATTGCCCATACATTTTATGGGAAAAAACAGATTTCTGAATCGTTTAAAATGTTTTTACTTGTCCTATTACCCAAAGCTTTCTATTGTGGATAAAGCCAGAGAAACAGGCGCATTAGAAAAGAAAGATATTGAGAATATAGAAAATGGCGAAATTGGAGATTGGTTCCATTTAGATTCTATCAAAAGTCCTGAACACAAAAGATGGAAAAACATCTTCAGCAAGATATACAAAATTTATCCTTTAGTACCTAATTATGTAAAAAGAATGCTGGTACAAAAAAGGTTGTATAGATGGTTTTATAGAATACCCGATTTCTTTATAATATTTTTACAGTTATTGATAGGAATAAAAGCCAAAGACTATCGCTTTAAGATATATATAAACAATTATTTATGCAATTTTAAGAAGAAACTATTAGGAAAGTTATGAATATAAGTTTAAAAAATATTTTGAGATATAGGAAATATGTAAAGATTGCGTCGAAAATAATACTAAGAAAACCTAGGGTAATTTTGAGAATCCTGTGTAATTATTTTAAAATTGTTATACTTAAACAAAAAGTTGTGAGAAAGGTCGAGATAGGTGTGTGCTTTAATTGCCAATGTAATTGTGCAAAATGCTCCTCAGCTTTAATGAAAAATCTCCAAAGAGAAAAATTGACTTTAAAGGAAATTAAACAAGTAGCTAAAGATATTTTTAGTTTAGGAGCAATACAAATAAATCTAACAGGAGGGGAACCTTTACTGGCAGAGGATATTTTTGCAATAATAAAATGTTTTCAGCCTTATAAAGCTGTAATAACCATAAATACCAATGGCCTTTTATTAACAAATGAGATGATTGACAAGTTGGAAAATTGCGGGGTAGATATTATTAAGATAAGTATCGATAGCCCAACAGAGGAAGAACATGATGAGTCAAGAGGTTTTAAGGGATGTTTTAAACAAGCTACAAAAGCGCTTGCTTATATTAAACAAAAGAAAAAAATTTTAGGGCAGATTTCCACGGTTTGTATCAAAGAAAATTTGAATTCAAATAGAATATGGAAATTGGTAAAAATGGCAAAAGATTATGATGCCTTGTTAGGTCTTACCATACCAGCTGTTTCTGGTGGGTGGGTTGATGATGAAGATATATTGTTAAGCGAGAAAGAAAGAGAAGTTATAGGAAAATTAATTAAAATACCCCATGTCATAAGAGATACTGATGAGGCTTATTTAAAGAGTCATTGTCCAGCCGGTTCTGAAGAATTTTATTTAACTTGTTATGGGGATATTATACCTTGTCCCCTAATCCAGATTTCTTTTGGTAATGTCAAAGAAGAGAGTTTGAAGTCAATATGGGAAAAAATGTCCGGCTTTAAACCTTTTAAAAATAGAAAAAAGTCAGGGTGTCTTGCAGGAGAAGACAGAAGCTTTATAAATAAATATCTTTTGCCTTTAAGGGGCTATAGACATTTGCCTCTCTTAATAGAAAAACATCCAAAGATAGAAAGGGAAGTCAATGTTATTGAGAAAAATTCCTAAAAGAAGTATAGTTATGTACCCGGGAGAATTGAGAGATATTTTGTCTTTGATAAGGTCTGGCTCTATAATTCAGGGAACTTTTGTAGAACAGTTCGAGAATGAATTTAAAGAATATATCGATGTTAAGGAAGCAATCGCTGTTTCTTCAGGAAGATGTGCGATGAGTCTAATTTTAAAGAACCTGGGGTTAAAAAGAGGAGATGGGGTAATCCTTTCAGCTTATAATTTTCCAGGTGTGCCTGAGGCGTTATTAAAAGGAGGTTTTTGCTTACAATTTGTTGATGCCCATACAGATACTTATCAGATCGATGTAAATAAAATAGAAGAGAAAATAGATAATAATACTAAAGCTATAATTGCCACTCACCTTTTTGGCCAGCCTTGTGATTTAGATAAAATTATAGAAATTGCTCGCAAATATAATTTGTTTGTGATAGAGGATGCCGCCCATTCCTTAGGCAGCTATTATCGCGACAGACATACTGGTACTATAGGAGATGCGGGATTTTTTAGTTTCACAGGCAGTAAAACGCTTAATACCTCTTTTGGAGGAACAGTGGTAACGAACGATGCCGTTTTGGCTCATAAAATAAGAAATGAAATAGCATATTATGAGTATCCCCGAAGGAAAGAATTAATAAAGGAGATAGCGAAAAGGTATGTATATATTGCCTTAACCAACAGAGTTTTTTATACTTTAACAGAATATCCTATAACCCTATTAATGAGCTTAGTTGGGAGTGACCCTTTAGAGGTATATAAAAGCTTCAAGAAAACAGAAATTACCGAGAAGTACATGAAATTTACTAACTTGCAAGCTCTGATAGGTGTAAAGCAAATACATTTTGTAAAGAAATTAATTCAACAAAGAAAAGATGCAGCAGACTTTCTTATCCAAAATTTAAATCCTCCAATTTGTATCCAAAAAAATTTTCAAGATAGTAAACCCAGTTATTTCATGTTTCCTATAAGGGTTAAAGATAAAATGGAAGTTTATAGGAAATTGTTATTTAAGGGAATAGACTCTAATCTTAATTATGCCTCAGATTGTTCATATTTGGTAAGAAATAGCTCTATGCCAATCGCAAAATATCTTTCGGAGTCCATTTTAACTATAAGTTTACCTTTCGATTTGAAAGAAGAAGAGACGCTTTATGTAGCAAAGGCACTAAATAATATTTAGGACTGGTTGTATTAATGGAAATAATGCAGTTATTGATTTAATTAAGTTGAAATCTCGCGGAAAATCTGCGATAATGACATAAAGTAGGAAAAAGAGTCCGCGGAGCAGAGAAAGCAGAAACGCTTTCCAAGATAATGGGGAGGAAGAAATATGAGGATGAAAAGATTTATGTTAAAAGATAGCAAGACTTTGATTTTAGCGATAGCGATAGTAGTGGTATTTGCGCTTTCGGCTTCAGCATATAATTTAGAGGAATATTATCCCTTGCACCAGGGCAATAGTTGGACATATTCAGTAATAGAAGACGGAGATATTTTTGAAGAGACGGTTAAAATAGAAGGTAAGGAGATAATCGAAGGAGTAGAAACGGTAAAAATGGTGGATGTGGAAGATGAGGATGAAGATGGAAATGACTATAGGTGTGTGGCTATTGATTCCGAAGGCATAAAAGAGTATAAATATTTCGATGCCGAGGATAATGAAGATAGTGAATATGAGATTCCTGATCCTCCAAAATTAATCTTTCCCAATATAGAAATAGGAGAGAATAAAAAATATTCAATTAATTTGATAGCTTATGACTTGGAAGGTGCGAAGACAGGAGAAAGAAGTAGTGAAAGCGGCCAGATGTCACTGGATTCTGTAGAGGATTTAGAGGTTCCTGCAGGGAAATTTAGGGATTGTCTTAAATTCTCTTCAATTTCTGAATGGAAGGAGCCGGACGGTTCCTTTGGCAAAGATGATTGCACTATTTGGCTTGCGCCCGGCATAGGAAAAGTCAAGGAGTTTTGTTTCAGTATTGAATACGATGCAGAAGCTAAAGAAACATCTACCGAGTCCGAAGTATATGAACTTATTTCGGCAGTTGTTGATGGGGTAAAGATAGGGCCAAAGTAATCCCCAAAATCACCCACCAGTGAAAGGCGACCTCAGGAATGAAGAAATCAAAGTCAATGAGGTTGTGTATCAGAAAGCCGGAGCTTGCGGCGATAAGGCCGACTGTCAAATAATTTTGTTTATCCTGCTGAACCTTCAATCCTCTTAACCCACCCTGAAAAGACCTTAATATTAACCATAGCCAGGCTAAAATCCCCATTATCCCCATTTCAGCCCAGATCTGGAGATAGCTGTTGTGGGCAAAATGGGTTTCAATAGCCTGAAGGCTTTTGTAGTTAGGATAAATTCTCCCGAAATTCCCCAGACCTACTCCGGTAAGAGGGAAATCCTTGGTTATTTTTACCGCTGCCTTCCAGAAAAAGAGCCTCTGCATTATGGAGTTTTGGGGATTGTTTAAGTCTAAAAAATAGTTTGCCCGGGTTATAATGATGCCTGCCAACATTGATATTATGAGGATACAGATAATAACAGCGGCCAGGAGGGTTCTACGCCTCAGGTGGGGTTGGTAGGCGAAAAGCAAGGCAGAAAAGACTAAAAAGGCTACAAGCAGGCTAAAACCTGCCCCTGCGGATTTGGTCAGAAGAAGAGAGACAGACATAGTAATTAAGGCGAGGCCTGTTAATAAGCAAAAAATGAGATTGCCAGCTCCCTTCGGGGCTCGTAATGACAGAAATTGGCCTTTTGGGGCAATTTCTAAAAGCAAGCCTGCGGTTAAGGGTATGAGCATAATTAAGTAGCCGGCAAACATATCCGGAGAGAAAAAGCTCGCAAAAACCCTTTTTCGGGCCAGAAATTCCTCGGCATAGGGGTAGGGTTTGGTCTGACTAAGGTAATCTAAGATATTTTGGAAGCCCCAGAAGAATTGGTAAATAGCGTAGAGACTCAATAAGAAACCGGCGCCAATAAGGGTAACTAAGACTTGCTTCTTTTGCTCCGCAGTTACCCGGGTCATTAAACAGAAAGTTAGGAAGTAGGGAATAAACTTATATATCTCGCTTAGGCTTAAAGGAGTATTTATGGAAAATGAGGTAGAGATGGCTATGGCTGCCAAAAAAAGAAGAATAGGACGGTTAAGGCTGTCCTTAAAGGAGGCTTTGGAGTTAAAGATTAAATAGAATAAGCAGCACAGTGAAAAAATGGAACAATAATAGATATCAAAACGGGGATAGCACCTCTGGCAGATAAACGGCCGTAAGAAGATAAGAAATAAAAGCAGTCTCCAGACCGCATTTGATTTAGAGGCTTGCATTATGGTATAATTCTAACACAGATATAGGTATAGGGTCAATGGAATTGGTTTCTGCGATTATTGCAAACTGGAATAAAAAGGCATATCTAAGGAAATGCCTGGATTCTCTGCTCAAGCAGACGTATGGGCCTATGGAAATAATCGTAGTCGATAATGGCTCGCCAGACGGCTCGCCACAGATGTTAAGAGAAGAATTTGCGCAAGTTAAGTTGCTGGCCAATGAGAATAACGAACTTTATTGCCGGGCACAGAATCAGGGCATTAGGCTGGCAAAAGGTGAATATATAATGTGCCTGAATAATGATGTGCTTCTGCAAAGACATTTTCTGCAGAAGCTGGTTGAGGCCGCAAATATTAATGAGAGGATAGGTATGGTGTGCGGAAAGATTATGTCTTGGGATGGGACGACTATTGATTCAGCAGGACAGTTGCTTGGAAGGTCACGCCGGCCCATAGAAAGGGGATATAAGAAAAAGGATACAGGGACATATGATGAGCCCGGCTATATCTTTAGCGCGGGAGGCGTAGCCCCTCTTTATAAACGCCGGATGCTTGAAGAGATAAAGACAAACGGTGAATATTTTGATGAAGGTTACGGTATGTTTTATGAAGATTTAGATATTGCCTGGCGGGCAAATCTCCTGGGCTGGAGGGGATTTTATAATCCTTCTGCTGTGGCCTATCACCGAAGAGGAGGCACTGCTAAGACCAATGTGCCCAGAATGGGTTTCTTAAAGAAATACGACTTTGCTTGTTTATCGGCAGAACTGAAGAACTCTTTGTTGAAAAACAGGTATATGACCATCTTGAAAAACGACACTCCAGGAAATTTTATAATAAATCTGCCATGGGTCATTGCTTATGAGATTAAACTCTGGGCCTATATTATCTTTTTTAATCCCGGGTTAATTCCCAGGCTCATAAAAAATATCGGTTGCCTGAAAGCGGCCTTAAGAAAACGCAGGTAAATATAAAGTAAAAAAAATAAAAAATATACTTGACAAGGTAAATTTTTTATGGTATATATGATTATACATAAGTTTAGGTAACTTGTGGTATAGGAAAGTAGAAAGCGGATACCACTGCGAAAATTGCCCATTAAGGTTATTGCCGATACCCCTGCGGGGCACAAGAGGCAATTTTCTTGATAAGAATGTAGGGAGACCTCGATGAGTAGGCTGATGGACGTAGATGAGTTAGCTGCTTATCTTAAACTTCAAAAGCAGACTATTTATAACTGGTTGCATGCCAAAAAGATTTCCGGGATTAAGGTTGGCCATGTCTGGAGATTTGATAAGAGGGCTATAGACGCCTGGCTGCGCTCACAAATTAGGCTTTCTATAACTGAGCAAGAACAGGAAAAGAGACACAAATTAGAAGAGCATAAAAATGATTAATTTTGCTTTGCAGACTACTACGGCTGTTTATGTGGGGACAAAGGATGTCTATGTTACCCAGTTAAAGAGGACCCTTTTTGGCCTTCGCCTGGTTAAATTCGGCAAAACAGAGATTCAAGCTCCCGCGCAAACAGGCGCACAGGCCACACAGCAGAAACAGGCTGTAGTGCAGGCCATTAAAAAGGTGGTTCAGGAAAATAATATTACAGCTAAAAAAGTGGTTACCGCCGTTGCCGGCAAAGAGGTTCTGATTAGATACTTTCAAATGCCCATGATACCGAAGGCCGAGTGGAAAACCGCGGTAAAATTTGAGGCAAAGAAATATATTCCTTTCAAACTTGAAGAATTAGCGTGGGATTTCCATGTGGCTTTACCCAAAGGTAAAGACGCTAAAATGGATGTTACCTTTGTGGCTGTAAAAAAAGAAGCGGCACAAAGGTATCTGTCTCTTTTGGAAGAAGCAGGCCTTAAAGTTTCGCTTCTTGAGCCGGCCCCTTTTAGCTTATTGAGACTTTTTACAGTAGGCAAACAGTTGGCAAAAGACAGGCCTACGGCCATTGTAGCTCTCGATTACGGCATGGCCGACATTAATATCGTAAAAGATAAGATTTGCTATCTTACCCGTGACGCCTCTCTTCCTTTAGAGGAAGAAGTAATATTTGATAACCTGCTTAATGAAATCCGTATGTCTTTGGATTACTATGAAAAACTTTTTCCTGCCGAGGTAGTTGCCAAGGTATTGCTTTGCGGCGAAATAGAGCTCAAGGATTGGGACAGAAGTTTGGCCGAGGAACTAAAGGTGCCGGTGGAGAAGGCCGATCTTGCCAGGGTCGTGAGATTGG
>CAZAPE010000065.1:7622-8932 GCA_964487065.1 uncultured Planctomycetia bacterium
AGGTCTTGCCGCCTTTAAGTATGGCCGTAGCTATCGGCTTGAGTTTGCGTGGTTTGACTAAAGCCGCAGCGGAAGTGAATCTTTGCCGGGCTGAAGAAGTTAAGCCAAAGGTTGCGCCGGCAAAAGAAGCCTTTGAATTTACCCCCGAAGTGCGCCAGGCAGTATTTCGCGCTGTGGTATTATCCTGTATTGGCCTTTTGGCTGCGCATCTGGCGATGTATCCTTCCATCGCCCGGAAAAACAAGCATTTGGAACTGGTAAAGTCTCTGAGGCCTAAAATCGGCTTACCGATCAGTTCACTGCCTTATTCAAAGCTGGAACAGACAAGAGACGACTTGAAAAATAAATTATCCGCTCTGAATCTAATTATAGACAAAAGGATTTCCTGGACCGCTAAACTTAATGAATTACCCAAGCTTATTCCGCCCGGGGTGTGGCTAACAAATTTGTCTTTTAACCAGAAAATCTTAAAGGACAATAAAGTCATCCGGTCCGTAACCCTTAGAGGCATAGCCTATTATGAAAACCCTGGCCGGGGGATAGAAGTAATTACTGCTCTTGTTTCCGGGCTAAACGAAAATAAAGAATTCTCCCGAGGTTTTAAAGAAATAAAGCTGGATTCAATGACTTCCGCGCAATTGGAAGGGATGACGGTGAAAGATTTTACCATTTCCTGTTCTTTTAAGGAGTAAAAGGTGAATACAGCCCAAAGGAAAAATATAATTGTTTTCGCTCTAATTATTATTCTGGCTTTTCTTATCGGATATAACGGAATATACAAGCGTAATCTAAGGAGGCTGGATTACATAAGCTCGCAGATAGAAGATGAAGAAAAGAAAAACGAGATTCTGGGAATTATCGGTTCATTAGATAAAAGGCTGCAAGCGCATCAAAAAAGGTCTTTTTTCCCTTCGGAAATTACTCAACTTTTAGATAGAATTTCCGAAGGGGCCAAAAAAACCGGCATAGAGATAAAGGCCTTAAATCCGCTTCCGGCACTGCGCGGGGAGCAATATATCGAACTGTCCTTAAAGCTCTCTATCAGCTGCGGCTACCACAAGCTGGGCAGGCTGTTGGCTATGATAGAGAACGAGCAGGAATTTATTTGGGTTAAAGAACTTATTATGCAAAAGCCTACCGTTACTAAACCACAGGCGGAAGAGATAACGCCCAAAATAGATTTGACAATAAGCGAATTTTATTTAAAAGAATAACGCTCCTCAAAAAAAGATTTTTTATGATTACACAGATTAAAAATCAGATTACACAGATTGCTCTCGGTTTTTTAGCTTCTTTATCCCTGATTTTGC
>CAZAPE010000066.1:0-2091 GCA_964487065.1 uncultured Planctomycetia bacterium
AAGCCAAGGCTGCGTAGGTATTCTTCGGTGTAAATATCTTTTCTAAAAATCACCGAAAATCCGCCGAAAACCTCTTTAAATTCTGGGGAGGGAAGCCCGTTTTGCTTGCAGAGGTTTATTATTTTGATAGTACCGCTGCCGTACTTCTCAATATAACCGAAGTCATAAAATATCTGGGCGATTAGTTTATTCCTGGTCACTGATTTATGTTCTTTCTTATACAGATCCTCAATCGTTATCCCGGGAAGCAGCCCTCCGGGATTCCATATCTCAATTCTATCATCGTAAATTTCTACCTGAACATTTGAAGATATGGAGTAATCCCTGTGAACTATCGCGTTTATAACTGCTTCTCTTAGAGCTTCCAATGGATATTCCCATACTTCTTTCCTTTTTGGCTTACCCTCGAACTCATATTTAACGCTAATATGCCGAGTAATAAATTTTATTACTTCATCAACCTGGCTTATCAAATCAGACTCAATCATCAAATCATCCAGTATCTGGGTTTTGTCTATTTTGAATCTGCCGCAGTGCACGGCTGATTGCGATAATGGCCTTTGCGGTTCCTTACCAAAGACAAGAATTGCCGCCCAAGTAGCTTTTTTATTTTTGACAAACTCAAGCTTTTGAAGGACGTCTTTAGGCTCATCTTCTATCTTTCTTCTACCGTTTACATTTGCCTCTTTTATGTATCTGGCTACTTTCTTTAAATCTATATCGGCGATGGTCTTGTCTTGCGCAGGGAACGCATCCCAGCTTGAGCCAATAGAGTGAAGATGCATTTCGGATATTTCTTGCGCGGTCATTATGCGATTGCTGCTACCGACTCTGCGAAAACACTTGCCTTTGACAGAAATCGGTTTGATGGGATATTCTTTAATCCGGATTATGGCGATTTCTTTGCCTTGTATCTTGGCCTGTTCTATTTCCGGAATTACGCGCGGCTCTGTGCTCTGTGAAATTTGATTTGTCCAGTCGCTTAACGTAGCCCTGCCTATAGAAATCCCCTTTATCTTACCCTTATCAGAAATTCCGATAACAACTCCGCCGCCTTTTGTGTTTGCAAACGCCCCTATTGTCTCTACTGCCTCTCTATCGAAAGTTTCCTTAAACTCAACCTCTCCTGATTCTTTGTTTTTGATTAATTTAACAACTTCTGATTCATTTTGTTTTCTCCGCCTTATTTTAGTATGCAGGTGCAGAGACCTTTGGCCCCTTCTCCACTCCTCTATCTCCTTAACATCAAATCTCCATTGCCCACCAAATTTAAAAGCCGGGACGCGCTTCTCCCGGCATAACCTTCTAACTGTATATGGATGTAATCTTAAAACTTTGGCAACTTCTTCAGCAGTATAAAACCCTACTTTCTCTTCCATAAAAACTCCTATTACATTTTGTTACATTATAACATGAGAATTACGCTCTGCCAGCATAAAAATACCTCTCTATTCCCCTTGACTCATTGCGAAACCTATGGCCCTATGTGTAGTGATAAAAGGAGACAAAAATGAGTGAGGATACCGTAACCAAAATAATGCAAATTGCACAACAAACCATTTATATTAATTAAATAAGGTGTTTTTAAGAACGGGGACGACGGGAGTTGAACCCGCGATCACTGGATCGACAATCCAGGGTCTTATCCAGGCTAGACGACGTCCCCGCGATAACCGCATAAATGTTATGAAAAGAAATGATAATAGATTCTGATAAAAATGTCAACTTTTAACTATATTATTTATTAAATTGTCTATATATACTCTACTTTTTTGTCTTTTAATAAACTTTTCTCTTTTCAATGCCTCGCCTTTGTTTAGACATCTTTCCTGATATACTAATTCCCAAACTCCCTTATCCCTTGTCCATCTACTAGATCCACTATTGTGCTGTTTGAGGCGAGCTTCTAAATCATAACTGCAACCAATATAATATTTATTACATTTTGCACTTTTAAGGATATAGACATAATACATTTAATGATAATCGGTATAGTTTCAGCTGACAATGAACCCGTCCCGATAACTACATCGGGAACAATCCAGGGTCTTATCCAGGCTAGACGACGTCCCCGCGATAACCGCATAAATG
>CAZAPE010000066.1:2191-8901 GCA_964487065.1 uncultured Planctomycetia bacterium
CAACCAATATAATATTTATTACATTTTGCACTTTTAAGGATATAGACATAATACAAAGGAAATTTATTTAAGGTATTTTAAGATATCTTTTTTGTCCGCAATATCGGCATTGATTTTCTTATTTCTGCTTCTAAACTCAATTATGCCCTCTTTTAAAAATTTGGCGCCGACAATAATTTGATATGGTATCCCTAATAAATCGGCATCGTTAAATTTTAATCCCACCCGCACATCTCTATCATCATACAGCGCCTCAAAGCCCTCTTTAATGAGATAGTCATATACTTCACTTGCTTTACTTGAGATATTTTTATCTTCGGAGTTTGTAGTGATAACTACAGCGTCATAAGGGGCTATAGATCTCGCCCATAAAATACCTTTTTCATCATTGTTCTGCTCAATAAATGCCGCTAATATTCTATTAACTCCGATACCATAACAACCCATTAAAATATCCTTTTTCTCCCCTTTTTCATCGCTAAATTGCGCCTCTAATGGTTTGCTATAGCGTGTTCCAAGTTTAAATATATGCCCTACTTCAAGAGCATTTTCTGTTTTCAGGAAGGATTTGCATTTCGGGCATATGTCCTGGTCTTCAACAAAACGCAAATCAGCAAACTCTTTAACGTCAAAATCCCGCTTTATATTTACATTTAAAAAATGGTATCCGGTTCTGTTTGCGCCTGTAACAGCATTTTTAAGCCCCCGGACATCATAGTCAGCAATAAGACGTATCTTTAAATCGCAGGGCCCTGAAAATCCAACATCTGCTTTAGTAAGTTCCTTTATCTCCTCCCCCGTTGCCATGCGTAAATCTTTTGTTTTTAAATACTTACGCAATTTAATCTCATTTACCTCATGGTCACCGCGGATAATAACCGCAAGAAGCTCTTCTGCGGATTTATATATTATTGTCTTAAGAATTTTTTGCGCTGAAACTTTCAAGTATTTAGCAACATTTTCTACACTCGTTATCGCATCTGTCTTTACATCCTTTTTTTCATTTTCTTTTTCATTATCAGTCTTTACGTTTTCCGACCGTTGGGCAACATTTCTACTCGCCGAATAGCGGCATTTTTTACATACGACTATTTTATCTTCGCCGTATTTTGTTATAGCCATAAACTCATGAGAGATATCTCCGCCCATAATCCCGGGATCAGCCTCTACGGCTATGAAATCCAAACCGCATCTTTTGAATATCCTGCAATATACATCGTACATTTTTTTATAACTTTCATCCAATGATTCCCAGCTCGCATTGAAACTGTACGCATCTTTCATTATGAATTCGCAGGTGCGAATTACGCCGAAACGCGGTCGCGGTTCATCTCTGAATTTTGTCTGTATCTGATACATTATTATCGGAAGTTGTTTGTAGGAACTGACTTCTTGAGAAATGAGCCATGTTATGACCTCTTCGTGCGTAGGCCCTAAGACCATATTCTTTCCTGATCTATTGCTGAATTTTATCATATCATCACCAAGCGCATTAATTCTTCCTGTCTTCTCCCAGAGCTCCAATGGTTGAATTGCCGGAAGAAGGACTTCCTGCGCATTTGCTTTATTCATCTCTTCTCTGATTATATTAATCACCTTTAGAAGAACCTTAAAACCGACAGGAAGGTAGCAATAAAGTCCTGAAGAAAGCCTGCGTATCATGCCACTGCGCAGCATGAGCTGATGGCTTATTGCTTCTGCATCTTTTGGGACCTCTTTTAATGTCGATAGTAAAATTTCTGTGGCTTTCATTATTTTTGCTCTTTAAGCATTGTTTTCACTTCATACATAAACTCTTTTTTTATCTCTTTAAGTGAAAGTCTCTTTATTATTTTACCTCTTTTAAACAAAACAGCACAGTTTTTTCCTCCGGCAATACCTATATCAGAATTCCTTGCCTCTCCGGGGCCATTGACTTCGCATCCCATGATCGCTATCTTTAACGGCAGCTTTGAGCCTATTTTTTTAATATCTCCAGTCAATTTTTTAGATATTTTAAGTATGTCTATATTTGCTCTGCTACATCCGGGGCAGGAGATAATCTCCGGCCCAAACTTTCGTAATTCTAGCGCAGATAGAATCTCCTTGGCAACTTTAACCTCCTGCAGCGGATCTTGAGTTAAAGAAACCCTGATAGTATCGCCTATACCGTTTAAAAGAAGAGAGCCTATGCCAAGACTTGATTTTACTATAGCCGTATCTCCTAACCCTGTTGCTGTTATTCCAAGGTGTATAGGATAATTAAACAAAGAGGCGATTTTTGTATTCGCCTGGTATGTCTCAAGCACAGAGTCTGATTTTGCTGATATGATTATATAATCGTAGTTTAAATCCTCAAAAAAAAATTACATATTCTTTTATTAATTTTACGCAAGCATCAGCAAAACCCGCTTTCCCCTTTTGCGCTTGCGGCAGCGAACCTTTATTTATGCCAATTCTAATTGGAACTCTTCTTTCCTTAGCGGATAATATTACCTCTTTTAAATATTTTTTTTCCATATTACCGGGATTAATCCGAATAGCATCTGCGTTCATTCTGAGCGCATTAAGAGCAAGTTGGCTTTGGAAATGAATATCAATCTCTACCGGTAAAACGCTATTTTTAATTATTTTTTTGAGATAATTTGTATCACTTTCTGATTTATAGGCAACTCTAATTATTTCACAACCTTCTTTTTTTAGCTCCTTTATCGTATAAAGTACGCCCTTAATGTCACTAAGAGCTGTTTTTATCATAGACTGTATAAGAACCGGATTCCCGCCCCCAAGGCTTAAATCTCTGATTTTAATAATTTTTGTTTTTCTCATTTTGAAAAAAATCTGCCGATATCAAAATATGTTATCAGTACAAATAAAAATAATAACGCAGCAATACCAATCTGCGTACATTTTTCCTGCACTTTAATCGAAACCGGTTTTCTCCTGATTTTTTCTATTATTATAAAGAAAATGTGTCCCCCATCAAGAACCGGGATAGGCAGCAAATTTATTAAAGCAAGACTTATGCTTATCAAAGCCATAAAGTTAACAAAATACACAAGTCCAATTTTTACTATTTTGTACGAAAAATAGAATATTCCTATAGGGCCCGACGCAGACTCCTTAAGTGATGCTTTGTTAAGTATAAGATTTGCTATGCCCGCAAAAAACGTTCTTGTAACAAGGATTGTTTTTTCGCCTGCTTTTTTAATTGCTCCAAAAGGCGGATAACGCAATGTTCTGATATCATCAGAATCCGGATTTATGCCTATAACTCCGATTTTAGTCTTTTTCCCTGTTATCGAAATTATCTCTTTTTCAATAGTTTTAATGTTTAGCGAAAGAGCCTCGTCATTACGTTTAACTGTTAAAACTATATTACTTTCTATATTCGGATGTATCTGCTTTGTGAGCTCTTCCCAATCCGACACAAAAATACCGTTTACAGCAGTAATTATATCTCCAGTTTTTAATTCGGATTTTTCAGCCGGATAACCCTCCATTATTTTACCGATTTTTGTTCCCAGCGTTGGATAACCGACCAAAAAAAGAAAAATGAAAAGAATAAAACCAAGGATATAGTTGCCAAGAGGACCTGAAAAAACAATTAAAGCTCTTTTCCCGGGCGGCTGCGTCAAAAATTCATCAGCCTTGCCTTCTCTCTTTTCGTTAGGATCTTCGCCTGCCATTTTTACATAACCACCCAGAGGTATAAGCGATATTCTATATTCAGTAGCGGCTATTTTTTTGTGTAAGATCCGGCGCCCAAAACCTAAAGAAAATATCTCTACCTTTACACCGCAGCGTTTTGCAGTTATAAAATGGGCAAATTCATGCAGGAAGATAATAAAACCAAAAGAAAAAGCCACTATCAATATATTAAAAATTATATCAATTTTAAAAATCATCCCTTTGCGCCCTCCTTTATAATACGGTTTGATATTTCTACAGCCTTTTTAAACGCTTCTTCGACATCACCAATGTTATTGATTTTAAACGGTTTATGCTTATTGAGCGCCTTTTCTAAAAAAGAAAGAATATCTGTAAACCTGATTTTATATTCAAGAAATGCCCTAACCAGCATTTCATCGGCTTTTACAAGGAATGCGGGATAGCTCATCTTTTTTAGAAGCAATTCATAAGCAATGTTTAAAGCTTTTATTTTTTCTGCATCTGCTGTTTGGAAGGTTAAATTTTTCAGCTTATCCCAATCAAGACGCAATTTTGAATCTAATCTTTCAGGAAATCCCAATGCGTACGCGATTGGCATCTGCATATTCGTGGGAGATATAGCGGCCAAAATGTTACCGTCACATAACTCTACCATTCCATGAGCAAGAGCCTGAGTATGAATTAACACCTTTATTGATGTTGAAGCCATTTTAAATAAATAATGCGCCTCGATTATTTCAAATCCTTTATTCATAAGAGTAGCTGAATCAACTGTTATCTTCTTGCCCATTTCCCAGCATGGATGAGAAAGAGCCATGATGGGAGTTACTTTCTTTAAATCTATTTCTTTGTAATTTAAAAACGGGCCTCCGGAACAAGTTAAAATAATTTTTGAAACCTCTTCTTTTTTTACTGCTTGAAGTAACTGATAAATTGCATTGTGTTCACTATCAAGAGGGATTATCTTAGATTTACTAATTTTAAGTTTTTTATTTATAATATCACCGGCAGATATTATCGATTCTTTATTCGCAAGAGCTATATCTATTCCCGATTTAATAGCCTCCAGCAGCGGGTACACAGCTTCGGTTCCTGATATTGCCAGCACAAGAAGGTCAACCTTTTGATTTAATATTTCAGAGAAACCGTTTTTTGAGCTGAAACACTTTATACCAGGCGGATTAAGCGCTTTTATCTTTTCAGCGGCAGAATCTTCGAGTATTGATATTTTTTTTACATTAAATTCCTTAGCCTGCTTTAAAAGCAACTTGTAATTGCTTTTTGCGCTGAGACCGACTATTTTAAACTCATCCTTGTATTTAGATACAACCTCTAACGTTCGTTTGCCTACGCTTCCTGTAGACCCCAGAATTACTATTTTCTTCATCGTGTGAAAAACAAAATAAACAGATAGTAGAAAGGCAACGATATCAATAGACTGTCAACTAAATCTAAAACACCACCCAGACCCGGAATTGTTTTCCCGGAATCTTTAACTCCTGAGTCCCTCTTTAATACCGATTCTGCAAGATCGCCAAACTGCGCGCAAATTCCAAGAACTACCCCAAGCGGCAATGCATCTTTAAGAGAAAACATAGGCAGGTATGAGATTCCTACATATGCCGCTATCACAGAAAATACTATTCCACCACAGAAACCTTCTATTGACTTTTTAGGGCTGATTCGCGGTATCAGAAGGTGTTTGCCTAATTTCCTGCCAACAAGATAGGCCCCTATATCCGTTGCTTTCGTAACAAATATAAAATAGGCAACCAATCTAACGCCATAATCAAGCATTCTTATTTTAATCAAGAACAGAAACGGTATTGTAATATATATAAGTCCAAGAAGCGTTAAGCTCAAGCATAATGCGGCATTTTGGTTTGTTTTTCTGATAAACTGATAAAGAAACAGGAGTATAAGCGACAATGATAATATATATATAAAGTAGTCAAAACCGAGTGTTATTTTCCATGAAGAAATAAACAATAAGAATGAAGTAAGAAGACCGATCGTTGTGTATACTGCAGTGTATTTTTTTTCGACAATTTTATAAAACTCCCAGAGGGCCAAACTCGAAAAAAGTATTGCAGCCAAAACAAAGATTGCCGGATTTGCAAAAAATATTATCCAAAATACAGTAAGAGCCAAAATTATCGAACTTATAACTCTTGTAAAAAATTGTTTATCCATTATAGCGAACCGTATTTTCTTTTTCTTTTTTGATAGCTTTTTATTGCTTTTCTGAAATCAGATTTTGAGAAATTAGGCCATAACTTTTTTGTTATATATACCTCTGTATATGAAATTTGCCAGAGTAAAAAATTGCTCAGCCTATATTCTCCTGATGTACGTATAAGTAGATCCGGATCTGGGACATCAGGAGCATAAAGATATTTTCTAAAAGTATCCTCATCAATACCTTTTTTGAAAATTCTACTGTCTTTTTCCTCCAATATTTTATCGATAGCATCCAGAATTTCACGCCTGGAGCCATAATTCATTGCCAATATTACAGTCAGCTTATCGTTTTTTTTTGTAAGCTCTATTATATTATTTATTTTTTTAGGTAACTCACCGGGCAATTCATGCCATCTTCCTATAGCTTTTATGCGAATATCTTGGTTTGTCTTAAGCTCAGCTGCTTTTTTATCAATATACTCACTAAAAAGAGTCATCAATGTATCTATCTCTTCCTGTGGTCTTTTCCAATTTTCTGTAGAAAATGCAAAAAACGTGAGATACTTTATGCCCTCTGCGAGAGCTATATCTAATATACGTTTTATTGTTCTTGCCCCTGCGCGATGACCATAACTTCTCGACAATCCCCTCTTCATCGCCCAGCGACCATTACCGTCCATAATTATTGCAATATGCTGGGGAATTTTAGATGACATCTGCTTTTTGAAATTAATCCCTTAAGGAAAAATAGCACCTTCTTTAAGGCCTGCAAGTATTTCTTCTAATTTTTGCAGTTTTTCCTGAAGCTCTTTATTTATCCTTTCAGTTTCTGAAATTTTCTTCTCTAAAGTATCGATAAACCCGGTCTGTGAACTGAG
>CAZAPE010000067.1:0-528 GCA_964487065.1 uncultured Planctomycetia bacterium
TATCCGGGGACCGAAAATATAACTCCTCTGGGAAAGTTTTTAAGAAATACCGGTTTAGATGAAATTCCGCAGCTCATAAATGTTATTAAAGGAGAGATGTCTCTTGTAGGTCCGCGACCGGAAATGCCTCATGTTGCCAAGGATTATACATCTGAACAAAAAAAACGCCTTGCAGTTATTCCCGGGATAACAGGTCCTTGGCAGTTGTCTGATTATAGAAATAAACCAATCCATGAACATATTGAGTTTGATATCGAATATATAAAAAAATCTTCACCCTTGTATGATTTAAGCATATTTATAAAAACAGTTGCTTGGATGTTCTCAAAGATTTTTCAGAGTAAAATCTAGAGTTACTATATAAAGATAAGATTATGCGTTACATATCAACACAAATTGCTGGTATAAAATTGGACTGGGCTGTTGAAATACCTTCAGTTTATGAGTGTCTTAAGAAGCACTATAGGGATTATTTATCTGAAGAAAAGGGGGATGATATCAAAATAATAGTAAGAAGGCAGTATACTA
>CAZAPE010000067.1:538-8832 GCA_964487065.1 uncultured Planctomycetia bacterium
ACTAAAAAGCCAAATAAATATAAAAAGATATACAGGGGCAGAAATTGGGAGTTAGGGCTTAGTATAGATGGTTTGAATTATGTTATAAGTTTTAATGATGATATGGCCTGGGCGCTCATTGATATTAATTTTTCTGAAGTAGAGTTCTACACTAAAGATCCCGCAGGGCAGCTTTTGCTATATCTTTTCCCTGAAATACTTTTCTCTGTTGTTTTACCTGAGCGCAATGCCATTTTGATTCATGGCTGTGGAATCATTGCAGGTAATCAAAAGTATCTGTTTGTTGCATCAAGCGGAGGGGGAAAATCTACTATTGCAAAGCTTGCTCTTGATAATGATTTTAATGTTCTAAATGACGATAGGATTATTATAGTTAGAAAAAATAAACAATTTATAGCTTATGGCAATCCTTGGCATGGAGAGATAGAGAATACTTTAAATATCGGATTTCCTATAAAAAAAATAATTTTATTACAGAAATCCGATGCAGAGCATATTTCTGATATCAAGGATAAGGAGGTTTTGGAAATAATTTTAGAGAATATTTTTTATCTGCCTGGCATTCTGGAGGCCAAGAAGAAGGTAATAGATTTTGCTTTTAATATGCTTGCTGAGATTGATTTTTACCGTTTAGACTTTACTCTTAAAAATGATGTATTTAGATTTTTGCGCAAAAATATGGTCTAATACTTGAGAGTATTAATTTTAGTTTAGAATATTGTTAAATCGGTTATAATGAATTAAGGTTTAAAATTATGAATTGGGTAGAGAAAATTCCAAAAAAGAGTGAAAACATTGCCTGGAGAATAATCGATGGCGAAGCTATTGTCATCCCTCTTCTAGACCAGCCTCAAGATGGGGAAAGGTTTAATGTTTTTAACGAAACTGCAACAGCTATATGGGAACTGATAGATGGGAAAAAATCAATTAAAAATATAATAATTATTATCGCAGCTGACTATAATATGGATTTTAGTTCAATAGAAGGAGAGGTAAAATCAAGTTTTAATAAATTAGCCAGAAAAAAGCTAATAGAATATTTATAGTTTAAGAATAATCAAACACCGAATTCCTAATTTTTTTAAATTAATTAATTATGAAAATAAAAAACGAGATCTCTAAGCTTATGCTTGAATCTAAAGAAGGCTGGGCAATTGTTTCTGGAATAAGTATGTATCCTATATTGAAGAACAATTGGCGCATAAAGATAAAGAGCGTTGATATCGCCGATATAAAAGTTGGAGATATAGTTGTTTTCTCTAAGCGAGATAATTTAATTTGTCACAGAATTATAGACGAGGTTGCTTTTCTTAATAAACGTTATTTCATACAAAAAGGGGATAGTAGCATTAGAGGTGGAGTATTTAAGGATGACGATTTTATAGGTAAGGTTATTTCGGCTATTGATGAGGATGGTAATGTAGTAACCCTTGATGGTATTTCTTTTTCGCATAGTAAACTCAGCAGTTACATATATTTATGGCTATTCTTAATAAAAGGATTTTTTTTCAAAAAGAAGGCAAATAAATATACAGCCTACATGCATCAAAAAATCTGGAATCTTTTGTTTTGCAAAAACTCTAAATCCTAAGATTGTATAGATAATTGCTGATGATTAAGATAGTAAGAATTATTTCTTATAACTTTTTTTTTTGCATTTTTTACGTTATAATAATACAAAACATTTTTATAAGTTATGAAGATACATAAGGCTAAAATTAAAGAAGCAACAAAGATACATGATTTGATTAATGATTCGGCTAAGGCTAATCATGTTCTACCACGGGCTTTAAGCTATATCTATGAGAATATAAGAGATTTCTGGATTTTTATTCAAGATGATGGTGATGTCATTGCTTGCGTGGCTTTGCACATAATATGGGAAGACCTGGCAGAAATAAAATCCCTTGTTGTCAGAAAGGATTTTCAGAGTAAAGGACTTGGGGGAGAATTGATAGGAAAAGCATTGGATGAGGCCAAAGATTACGAGCTTAAAAAAGTTTTTGTTCTTACATATATTCCTGAATATTTTTCTCTATTTGGTTTTAAAGCAATTGATAAAAACGAGCTTCCGCATAAGATCTGGGTAGAGTGTATAAATTGTCCTAAATTCCCGGGCTGTGAAGAGGAAGCGATGATAAAAGAACTATAGTAGTAATATCAAAAATTAAATATTAAAAATGAAAAATACAAAGAAAAAATCAAAAATAAGATTTAAAAAGAGGTTGTGCGATTTTGTTTTGAAATTTGAAGAAAGTATTAATTTTTGATATTAAAACGGGGTGATATTATGTCAATGACAATTGCTGAAAAGATACTGGCTAAACACAGCGGAAAAAAAAGAGTATCTCCGGGAGAATATGTCTTAGCTAATGTAGATCTTTCTTTTGCGAATGACATTACAGCTCCGCTCGCTATAAAAGAATTCGAGGCTTCAGGTTGTAAGAAAATTTTCTGCAATGAAAAAATTGCTCTTATACCAGACCATTTTACACCCAATAAGGATATAAGATCAGCCGAACAGGCTAAGGTATTAAGAGATTTTGCTTTTAAGTCTAAACTAAAAAACTATTTTGAAATAGGTCAGGTCGGTATTGAACATGTATTACTTCCTGAGAAAGGCCTTATTAAGCCGGGTGATTTAGTTATTGGTGCTGATTCTCATACCTGTACACATGGAGCGCTCGGCGCCTTTGCTACAGGGGTTGGAAGTACGGATATTGCATTTTCATGGATTACCGGAAAATGCTGGTTTAAAGTTCCTGAAACGATAAAATTTATCTGCAAAGGAACGCCTGGAAAGTGGTTTAGCGGTAAAGATATTATACTTTATATTATCGCTGATATAGGGGTAGATGGCGCTTTGTATAAAATTATGGAATTTTCTGGTCCTCTGGCAGAAAGATTAAGCATGGATTCAAGATTTACCATTGCCAATATGGCGATTGAGGCAGGTGGAAAGAGCGGAATTTTTAATCCTGATGAAATTGCATTTAAATATTTAGAAAATAAATTACCTAAAAAGATACTTAAAAAAATAAAAGAAAATATTACTGATATTTCAAGCGATAAGGATGCCTCATACAGCGAAATAAGAGAGTATGACTTTTCTGATCTCGAACCTTTAGTTGCCTGTCCGCATTTACCTTCCAATGTGAAGGAAGTTTCCAAATTGAAACATATAAAAATAGATCAGGCTGTGATTGGGTCCTGCACTAACGGAAGGATTGAAGATTTGAGGTTTGCAGCCAAGGTCATGAAGAACAATAAGGTTAATCCAAGAGTGAGAGTTTTAATATTTCCCGGAACGCAACAGATTTATTATCAAGCTATTAAAGAAGGACTTATTGAAATTTTTATTAAGGCGGGAGCAGTTATATCGCCTCCTACCTGTGGCCCTTGCTTGGGAGGGCATATGGGTGTTCTTGCTCAGGATGAGGTTTGTATTGCTACAACCAACAGGAATTTCAAAGGTAGGATGGGCGATCCAAAAAGTTTTGTGTATCTTTCTAATCCTGCTGTTGCCGCTGCCTCTAGTATTAAAGGTAAAATCACCCATCCAGATAATATCTAGATTTATATTCGGATAAAAAAAAGAGCTTTATTTTATTCTGGTATTTGTTATTTCTTGGAGTAGTATAGATTAAGGCGAAAAAATTGTTGCTTCTTTTTTTGTGGAAATCAGTAAAATAGATGTGTAGAATATGTGTATTAGAAAAATAGAGTTCTTTTAAATATATAATTTAAAACAGATGTGGAGGTCCGGTATTCCCTGCCACAACCCCACGCCCGTGGCCAAGCCCCCTCCTCCACCCCCTATATACCGGGCCTCCTAAATTATGAAAATGTTAGTACGGAGGCTATATGAAGACTAAAAGAGGTAGAAAAAAAGAGTGGGTGGGACCTGAAATTAAGGAAGTAAAAACTAAAGAGCAGGTCAGGTTTTTAATGTGCTCTAAAGAGTGGTCTTGCTGGGGTGCGCCGACACGGATAGTGCCTGCGGCCGGATGTGCATTAGGATGGGTAGCAGACTATTCCTAATCTTTATTTTCTATTTGAGGCCTATTTAAGTTGTACTTTCCCCCGAGCTTGAGAGTTATATTTTATGATATCTAATCGATTATTAAGATTCGTGTTTCTAAGCGAAGGATTTTAATAAGAGATGACTTCTATAAAAACACGCCAAGATTTATTCAGAAAAGCGGCAGAAAATCTTATCCCTTTACACTGTCTTTTTGAGCTTACTTACAGATGTAATTTAAATTGTGTGCATTGTTATATTGTTAAGAGTAAGAGAAAAGAATTAAGCACGCATGAGATTTTCAATGTTTTAAAAGAACTAAAAAAGGCGGGCTCTTTATATATTACTTTTACAGGCGGGGAACCGCTTTTAAGAAAAGATTTTTTCCAAATAGCAGAGTATGCGCGTAGGTTGCAATTTGCTCTTAGGTTGTTTACTAATGCTATCCTGATAGATAAGAAAACGGCAGATAGAATAAGAAATTTTGCTCCGATGACGATCGAAACAAGTATATATGGTCTTAAAAAAAATCACGATGAAATTACTCAAATAAAAGGTTCTTTTGATAAGACAGTCGGTGCAATAAAATTATTAAAAGAGAGAAATATCAAGGTGGTAGTTAAGACAACCTTAATGCAGCAAAATATTGATGAAATTTGGAAGTTACGGGATTATTTAAGAGACGATTTGAAGGTAATTTTAAGGCATCCTGATGGTGGTCTTTTAATCTCACCCTGTGATGATGGAGATAGAAAACCTCTTAGTTATAGATTGACAGATGGCAGCTTGAGAAAATACATGCGAGAAGAGATTAAAGAGATTAAATTTCCTAAGAGGGTGAAAAAAGCAGTGCAGGATAACGATACCGAAGCTCTTTGCGGAGTAGGTTTAATAAGCTGTAATATTACGCCATATGGCGATGTGAATCCCTGCGTGCAGATAAGGCTTAAAAATAATAACCTTAAAAAAATATCTTTAGAAAATATATGGAGGGAGCATGAAAAGATTAAAAGAATAAGAAATTTGCGTAAGAGCGAAAGAAAGGAATGTCGGGGTTGTGAATTTATTGACTATTGTTTTCTTTGCCCCGGAATTGCTCTTTTGGAACAAGGTTCATTAACAGCTAAATTACCGGAGGCCTGTCGTCAGGCCAAAATAAGAAAAGATGTTTTTGAGGGCATTAGAAATGGAAAAAATAATAACGGGCCATAGTTTTCAATTTTTTCTATCCAAAGAGTGCATAACTATAGAATGAAAAATATAAGAATAGGTTATTTCAATTTATTGGAAAACGATTTTTTGAGCAGCCACGTGGTTGATGGAAATTTTTTGAATCTTTTGAAGCGCTATATAAAAATTGTTGTTATTCAAGTCAAAAGGCGCATTGATATAGTAGAAAGTTTTAAAAAAATAGAAAAATTAAATCTGGATTATGTTTATGTAAACAGTCCTAATTTTTTATTAGAAATGTTTCTTTTACGTGAAAGGTATGGTATTAATATAGCCTTTATTTTTGTGCTTCATACAGTTTACCCCTGGGCTGAGCAATACATATATTTAATTCCGTTATTAAGAGATTACGATATAATTTGTGCCCCTTCTTTATATGCAAGAGAGTCTTTCAGAAGGATTACGGATAAGTTTAATCCTCACATAATTCCACACTTTTTGGATATCGCTTTTATAAGAAAACACTTAAAGCCAAAATCAAATAAAAAGCGGAAAGTTATAACCTTTCTTGGCCGTTTGAAGGAGGAGAAAGGGGTTGGTGTAATAATAAAATGCATGCCGAATATTTTAGAGAAGATAAGGAATGTCGATTTGAATATAATCGGTCCCTTAAGTGGAGAAGGATTAAGGGATTATCCAAAGTCGGATTATGTAAAAAGTCTGGAGAGATTAGTAGAAAAACTCAAGTTAACAAAGTATGTGCATTTTAAGGGATTAAGGCTTGATTTGGATAAATTTAATCTATTATCAGAGTCGGATATTTTACTGAATCCTACCTATTCTAAGGAAGAGACATTTGCAGTTGTAAATATCGAGGCTTTAGCCTGCGCTGTTCCTGTCATTGCAACAGACTGGGCAGGCAATAAGGAGATTATTAAAGATGGCATGAACGGGTTTTTGGTTGATGTTGATTGTACAAATAAAAAAGTATTTGTTGATAGAAAAAAACTTACTTCTTTAGTCATAGAGGTTCTAAAAAATAAACAGTTTAGGAAGACCATTGCTAAGAATGCTTACAATAGCAGTCTTTGTTATGATTATCGTAAAATTATCCCGCGGTTTGTTGATTTATTGAAAAATAAGAAAGAATTTAAAAATATAAATAAATGGGAGTTAATTAAAAATAAAAGAGTGGTAGATTATAGGCAAGTTTTTAATAAGGATATTCTTTTCTTTATCTTTCTTGATGATAAATTTAAAAAAGAAACATACTCTGTATTATTTGCTAGACTGATTCAGGGTAAGGCACGAATAGAAAGAGTGAGTAATAAGAGCATAAGAAATAAAAAATTATCAAAAAAGATAGAGCAGGATTTTTCAGATTATTTGTTATTAAAAAGATAAATTGACAAAACTAAATAGTTCAGGTATAAAATAGATAGTTCTTTTAAAATTTAGTTCGACAGTATAAGGAAATCCCGATGAAATTTCGGGAACAGCCCCGCTGCTGTGACCCCGTCCTTTTCTCGTTAGCGGGAAAGGGAACCCTTTTGGTAAAGAAAGAGTCACTGGTCCGACGTAACGTCGGACTGGGAAGGCTGTCCAAAAGGCGGGGGAGTCAGAAAACCTTACTGTGGAAATATTCTGTGAGTATCTCGAGGTGAGGAGAAAACAATTTCAGATTTATAACTTGGGTTAAGAAACCGAGGGCAAACCCCTGTACCGAAAGGTGCAGGGGTTTTTTGTTTTTATAACAAGAAAGGAGGATGAAGATGAAGAAAAAAGTAATGGCAGTATTAACTTTAAGCTGTTTTTTGTATTTAGCTTTTCTTGAGAATTGTAGTTCCGAAATTGTAGGGCTAAAGCCAGTTGTTGTAACTTATCAGTCAGACTTTAAGGATGTTTTAAAGTATGACGTTCCTTATGATATAGATGTCTTTAATGCCGAAGATATAGATAATTCCGGGGCAGGCACTCTTCTTGAGTTTCTCAATAAAGTCCAGGGTTTTAATATTAGCGATTGGTATGGAACAGGGGTTAAGGCAAATGTTGATCTTATGGGATTTGGCGAATCTGCTGGTTCTAATATTTTGCTTCTTATTAACGGAAGGCGTGTTAATGATATTGATATGAGCGGAATAGATTGGACTCAGGTTAATATTAACAATGTTGAAAGAATTGAAGTTATAAAAGGAGGAGGCGTTGTGCTTTATGGTGACAATGCAGCCGGAGGAGTAATAAATATAATTACAAAAAAACCTGCTTTAGGAATCTTAAGTGGTTCTGTAGAAACAAAGTTAGGAAGTTACTCATCGGACGAAGAAAGCGTGGAAATAGAAAAAATAGCGGATAAATTAGCTGTATATTTAAATTCTTCACATTCAGGTACGCAAGGGTATAGAAAAAACAGTTATTATTATTCTGATGATATAAATGTGCATATGGAATTTAATCCGTCAGAAAGCACAACATCTTTCTTGGAGATAGGGTATCATGATTATAGGTATGGATTGCCAGGTGCTCTATACGATACTGATATAGGTGACGGCTATTCCAGAATAGATACTAAATATCCTAATGACCATGCCTATATGGAAGATTCATATTATAATGCTGGTATTCAACATAGTATTGATGATACGACTGCAATAGCGCTTAAAGTAGACTTCAGAAATAAAAACGGGAAGGATAACTGGCTAAGCTCGGGAATATATAGTATAGATAGGGATATACAGAATAAAGGATTAAGGGCAGAGTTGTTTAAGAGTTTTAATATTTTCAATTTTTCAAACAATTTAATAGTGGGTTTAGAATTCTATCAGGCTAATTTCTCTGCTGATAAGAATTATGTCACTGACAGCATTTGGAATATAGATGATTGGACAGATATTGACAGAAATACTAGGGCTGTTTTTGCGCAAAATGAAGTTAAACTATCCGATAGGATGAAAGTTTTTTTAGGTGCAAGGCGCAATAAAGAAAAATTTACATTTGACTATACGCCTCTTGTAGGTGCGGTTATAGACGATAAGATTGAGTTCAGTGAAGAAGCTTATGAAGTAGGCTTGAACTACCTTTGGAATCAGAGGATGAACACGTTTTT
>CAZAPE010000068.1:0-8635 GCA_964487065.1 uncultured Planctomycetia bacterium
AGCTCCCCTCCTATCTGAAAACATTAATCGCGACCAAATCATCGAACAATTTGAAGGATATTTTAGATTAAAAAAAGTTTCAGTCACTGAAACCGATGAAAACGGCATTCCGATTATATCCCAGAAACTAAAAACCCAACACCTGGACAAAACCCAGTTTGTAAAGCAGGCAGACACCCTGATGCTTATTTATTTATTATCCGATGTTTACTCTTTAAACACAAAAAAAGCAAATTACAATTTTTATATGAAAAGAACTTTGCATAAATCTTCTCTGAGCCCGGCTATCCATTCCATCATTGGCTGCATATGCTCTGATTTACAAAGGGCGTATAGCCTTTTTAACGTTTCTCTGCGCATGGATATCAGCAATCTCTTCGCCAACACCAGGGAGGGGATTCACGGCGCCAGTTTAGGCGGAACCTGGCAGGCGGTAATCTTCGGCTTTGCAGGCGTAAGCATCACCAAGGAAAAACTTTGTATAAATCCCAAAATACCGCATAGCTGGAAGAAAATGGTCTTTTCTTTATTCTGGAAGGGCGACATGTTACAATTAGAGTTAACAAATAATACCATCGGGGTAAAAGTACTTGCTCATAAAAATAAAAGAGTACAAATAGGAATCTTTGATAAAATTAATTCTATCAAGACGAATAAAAAGTATATCTTCAAGAGAAAAGGACCTGTTTTGGCAGAAGAATATCATTACTAACGATGAAAAAAAATAAATTAAGCATAGTGCATCTGCACTGGGGCTTTCCTCCTATAGTCGGAGGCGTAGAAACTCACCTTGCTATAATTTTACCCCAGATGGTTAAGTTTGGACACCGGGTTAGCCTCCTTACCGGGACGGCAGAAGGCGCAAGAGTCAAATATAAATATAAAGGGGTAGATATACGCCGCACCCCGATTATGGACCTCAACTGGCTTTACAAAAGAGGACTGGAAGGCCTGGAAGAAGAAGTGTATAGCGTTTTTTCTTCTTTTTTAGAAAAGAGCTACGCCGAGGTAATCCATGTTCATAACATGCATTACTTTAGCAAGGTCCATGCTAAAACTATTCAGGATTTAGCTAAACAAAAAAAAATTCCTTTAATCCTCACCGCTCATAATGTCTGGGATGACCTTCTGTTTTTAGAGCTCACCCACAAAATAGATTGGACACACATAATTGCTGTCAGCCACTTTATAAAAAAAGAAATTATCGGTATCGGTGTAGATGATAGGAAAATTACCACGATACATCACGGGATTGACCAAAATAAATTTCACCCTAAAGTAGATACCACAAAAATATTTAAAAAATATCCGCAGCTAAAAAATAAAAAATTAGTCTTTCATCCGGCAAGAATAGGTTTAGCCAAAGGTTGTGATACAAGCATTAAAGCGATAAATCTGGTGAAACAAAAATATCCCGATATTATGCTGGTGTTGGCGGGTTCAAAAAATATTATTGATTGGGGCGAGACCCAGCAGAAAGATATCGCATATTTAGTGCGTCTGATAAAACACTTTAAACTGGAGAAAAACTGCCTCATTGACGCTTATTCTCTGGAGGAAATGAATGGGCTTTATGCGGTAAGCGATATATGCATCTATCCTTCCAGCAGCGGCGAGCCTTTCGGCTTGACCATGCTTGAGGCGATGGCCACTGCAAAACCGATGATTGTCACCAACTCCGGAGGAATGCCCGAAGTTATCAGTGACGGAATAAACGGATATGTTATTCCCGTAAGAGACTTTGAACTTTTAGCGGCAAAAATTAAAAATCTCTTAGGTGATAAAAGATTAAGCAGCAGGCTGGGGTATACCGGAAGGCAATTAGTCGAATCACAATATACCAAAGAAAGAATTACAAAAGACATACTCGCTATTTATAAAAAATTCCTAAACGCTTCCCCGACTCCGGTTAAGAAGCATGCCAGCTAAAGACAAGAAGGCATCCCTTTCCATTCTCACATAAAGTATCCACGAATAACTTCCTTCTCCGTATTCAGTTTGAGTAAAATTTGTAGGCACTACCTACGCTCGAGCAGTAATATTCGACAAGGGGAAAACTCTCAAGACACTGCTTATTTAGAAGTGGTACAGTTTTTTTGGAGGGGGGATCAAGTCACCTCTGGCAGGATAAGGTCAATTTAAAGATTGGGAGGAAAAATGAGAGGAATTATCCAAAATGTTTAATTACTGATTTGCTGAATTTCGCCTTTGGTTATCTTGCCATCAACTATTCTAAATAGCCTTACTATCGGATTGTTTATATTTTTTAAAGAAATAATTACGTATGCGGTATCGGGAAAATAAGCCATCATGACATCTTTCGGCGAAGGATAAGCCTCTCCTTTAGTATGCGAGTGATATATTCCTAAGATATCAAGGCCCAAACTTTCTATCTCCGTTAATACCTTATACAACTCTTCCGTTTCCATAAGGTATTCTGTTGCATTTTGTTTCGTGTTGGTCATCTGATAAATTTTCTGGACCTTCCCGTCTTTGCCTGCTAGTATCCCGCATGCCTCAACGGGAAATTCTTTTTTTGAATGTTCTATCATCACGCCTAGCTGCTCTTGACTCAGATGAAGTCTTACCGTATCTTCAACAATATCCTTAAGTCTGCGGGCAGAAGCAGGATGGGAAGAGAGCAAAATCGCCCCCACCAGAAACAAAACAACCCCCTTAACTATTCTTGTTTTCATAGTTTTAGATAGATCTCTCCTTATAAATAAAGTATGGCTGATAAATCGTCAATCGTCAAGGGGTGGGGGTAAAAATAATGCAGGTGGATTATTTGTGCGCAGCTATAGGTAAATTTGAGAGGTAATTCCCGTGAGGAGGCACAGAAAGGAGTCACCACAAAACAACTCTCTGTAAACAGGTCTTGCGGAATTTGAGAGGTGACTCCGCTCAAGAAGCCCAGAAGGAAGTCACCATAAAAACACTCTCCGCACACAGCTATTTTCATTATATAGCGAGCATTATACAAGAGAGGGATTCGCCTATTTTGGCGACAATGTGGTTCTATTCAGAGAGGCTTTTTAAAAAGCTTGCGGTGCGAATACAATCGAAATGTGGCTAACAAAAGCGATGCCCTAACTCTTTGACACAGCGCTAGATAAAAAAGACTATTGACCATATGCGATCAATAGCCTCTAAACTCTCTTTACCCCTTGCCTAAACGCAGGCAGAAATCTCTTATGCTCCGCATTCAAAACGCCGGTCGGATTTCTTCGAAATCCTCTGCGACTGAATACGGAATAAATTAGCGTAATATAACTTACGTTATTAATAACGAAACAAGTGCTGCGTAAGTTATGCGCTAATGTTTACCCCTTGCCTTAGGCTTCGGGATAACTAAAACTAATACTTTTCAGCGCTGCGCTTGAAAGACTTAAGTTTTAGTAAGGGCGAGCGACGGGGATCGAACCCGCGACAACTTGAACCACAATCAAGCGCTCTACCAACTGAGCTACGCCCGCCATTCTTCAGATGATACCTGTTAGTTCATAGTTACTAGTGTTCTACTTTCTATGAACTCCGAACTATAAACTATTTACTAAAACAGCGCGTCCCTGGAGGGAATCGAACCCCCAACCACCTACTTAGAAGGCAGGTGCTCTATCCGATTGAGCTACAGGGACATATCAAAGTAAATATAAAATATCAAAAATCAAATATAAAATCTACTTCCTACTAATCCTGACTACTGCATGTCTGACAGCAATCAGGCAGGTATCTCTTTTGAGCTACAGGTACATATCAAATATAACCCTGATAAATACACACCCTGAAATTGCTACGAAACGTACAATTTCTTGGGAGACCAAGTTCTCGGAATTTTTTAAAATTCCAGAGAGAATATCAAAAAGTAAAGATAAAATCCACTTCTCTTTGAAATATTTTTGATATTTCATTTTTAATTTTTTATTTTATAATCGGGGTGGAGAGATTCGAACTCCCGACTTTCTGGTCCCAAACCAGACGCTCTAGCCAAACTGAGCTACACCCCGTATTCAAATTAAATATAAAATCCACTTCTACTCCACTAATAAATCTACGCTATATCCTTATACCAGATAAAAAAGCTATTTTCAAGCGCCATAATAGCTAAAAAGAAGCAAGGCAGATAATTTTTATGGTTTCCAAGATAGAGATTAAGTTATATAATCTATATGTTTAAAGCTGATTTTTGCATTAAAGAAGCTTATAAATATATGCGTTTTAGAATAAGCACTAAAATAGGTCTTGTCTTTGGTATATTTTCCATCGGGATACTTATCTTTATGCTAGCTTATGTATTTGTTGCCCGGCAACAGGATTATTACACAAAAGAATTACAAGAACAGATTGAAAAACTTGATCTCTCCAAAATGCTGGAACGCGGCTTTTTACAATTGGTTATAACAGAAGATAACATAGAAAAAAAGGCGGAGGTTTACAACCGAATAAGCATTAGTATCGAAGAATTAATCACGGAACTCTATCAGCTTGAAATAGATAAAATTGAAGAGCGCGGGCTCCTAAATTACGTTACGGAAGAATACGCCCGCCTTAAAAAAATGGCCCTATCCATATTCGAGTCTTACACAGCTATGGATGAAGCAACGCAAATGCAGGTTCTGGGAGAAATTAATTCCAGAGCATCTAATGCTTTAAGAGTCGCTGAGAAGTTCCATCAATTTGTATATGAATCAATTGGAGTACTGCGTTCTGCCCAGGAAAGAACAAAATATTTGCTCTACCTGATTGTTTTCGGAGGCATATGCCTGAATATCCTGCTTATTTTGGGAAGTATAATTTTCTTCAGAAATACAATATCTACTCCGATATTAAACTTAAGGAATTCCGTCTTAGAAGTCGGCAAAGGCAACTTAAATAAAAAATTCAATATTCAGCTTAAAGACGAAGTCGGAGAACTTGCTAATGCGTTCAACAATATGGTTGAAAACCTTAAAAATACCCAGATTCAGCTTGTTCAGGCTGAAAAACTGGCATCATTAGGACAGCTATCGGCAGGAATTGCACACGAGATAAAAAACCCGCTTTCCATAATAATTCAAGGAGTGGAATATATACAATCCTATATAAATGATGAACATTCATTAGACGCCCTTGACAGGATAAAAAAAGCTGCACATAGAGCAGATAAAATAGTTATAGACCTCCTGGACTATGCTCATCCTACATTGCCTACATTTGAAAAAATAGATATTAATGCGGCAATAGAAGAGACGCTTCTATTCCTTAAATATCAATTGGATCTAAGCAATGTAGAAATAGTAAGGAATTTCAGCAATGACTTACCCAAGGTAACAATAGATACCAATTTAATAAAACAGGTTTTCATAAACATTATATTTAATGCAATTGATGCAATGCCCCAAGGAGGGGCTATTACTATTAGTACCGAAAAATTAAATTCAACAGATAAGAAAAATTATGTTCAAGTTACCTTTTCCGACATCGGATGCGGGATAAACGAAGAAAACATGGATAAAGTTTTTGACCCCTTCTTCTCAACAAAACGCAAAAAGCAAAATTCATCAGGACTTGGACTTGCAGTCACAAAGGGAATCATAGAAAGGCATAACGGCAAAATAAAAATAGACAGCAATGTAAACCAAGGAACAAAAGTAGCAATAATGCTGCCAATAACTTAAAAAAGGAGCAAACATATGAAAAGAAGAATATTGATTATTGACGATGAGGCAGATTTTTGCCATTTTGTAAAATTAAATTTGGATAAATCCGGAGAATTTGATGTTTTAATTGCAACAAGCGGAGTCCAGGGAATAGGGCTAGCCAAAAGCGAAAAACCAGACTTAATACTGCTTGATTTGCTTATGCCTGTAATGGACGGCTCTGAGGTAGCGGAGCATTTGCTTAAGGATGAAGATACAAAAAAAATTCCTATAATATTCGTTACTGCATTAACCCGCAAAAAAGAGGTAGATTCCCACTCCGGAAGCATAGGCGGCAGAACATTTCTCGCTAAACCAGTAGCCCCTAAAGAGCTGATAGATGCTATTAATAAATTCTTAGGAGACAAAACAAACGGATAGGCAGAAAAAACAAGGGCTACAAAAAATGATATTTACTTGTTATTTTTTTAACGGTTTAAAATAATTACTATCAGGCATGAAATTAATCCTGGTCTTTTTATTCCTCTTTTCTTGCTGGATTCTCCTTTTAAATCCTGCATTAGGAAATCTCTATGATACACCACGATATATCTGCATTGGCTACTCCATCGCCCAGGGAAATGGTTACCGCCTCATATACGATATCGATAATCCTCCCTGTTTTTATAATAACTATATATTCCCGTATTTAATTTCCCCGTTAATAAAATTTTTTGGAATAAATTTATATATCCTCAAGGTCTTCATACTGTTTTTAAGCCTCGGGGTTGTCATTGCCTTCTACAGCTGGCTTAATGCGGAACTTGGGCGCGGTGAATCCTTATATGTTTCGATACTGTTTCTATGCTCTCCTCTTTTTATCTATTTTAGCGATAAAATATTAACTGAAATACCGTTTCTTTTTTTTATTCTTATGTCTTTTTATTTTTTCGCAAAATGGATTAAGACAAAAAATAATTTCTATCTTTTTTTAATATCTATCGCGGCATACCTTAGTATATTTACAAGAACAGCCGGAATAGCTCTGTTATTTGCTTTAAGCATTAGTTCTCTTTTAAAGAAAAAGAAGACTCTTTTTATAATATGCCTGCTTATACTCATCGGCGCTATAATTACTATATCCATTATTCAATCGAATCTTGAAAATCCAGTTAAACTCTACCATATTAAATACTTCCTGGCTAAGAATACCTTTGAACCCGATGCAGGAGTTATAGGATTTAAAGATATTCTACAAAGAATTCAAAATAACTTATATTTCTATTCCTTTAATATTGGAAACGAAACTATAAATTTCCCCTCAAAACCTAAGGCAGGAGCAATAATAACTCTTTTGATAGTAGTTTTTGGAATTATAAAATTAAAATCTAAAACAAAATTATTCCAACTTTCATTTCTTATTATTTATATTTTTCTATTTATTATATGGCCATGGCAGGATATACGCTTTATAATTCCAGTTTTATTTCTCTTTATATTTTATTTTTATATCGGCTTAAAAAATTTGACGTTAAAATTGCCATTTTTAGCAAAAAAAATAATATTTGCATCTATTCTTCTTCTTATGCTTTATGCCGGTGCAAACAAACTATTAAACAAAATAAATCTGGAATCGCAGCTCTCTGCCCAAATGCAGGAATTTATTAATATATGCGCCTGGGTTTCCAGTAATACCGACAATAATGCCGTAATTTTTTCATCGCATCCTGACTTTGCGTATCTTCTCACTTTTAGAAAAGGGGCTTTTCTTATTTATACTGAAAACCTTGATGAAATATCAGAATACTTAAAGACCAAAAAAGTAACTCATATAATTGCCGACAGATTCAACATAGAGATGAAAAAATACATCTATCCCTGGATTGTAAAAGAACAAAGCAATCTAAATGTTTTAAGAGTTGATGGAAAAACTACTCTGCTTAAACTAAACTAACCCTGATTGGTTTATTAATTTGCGCAAAAGACACACTAAATTAAGACTTTGATTTGGATTTTGTTCTCTATCGAAAAAAGATAAATCAACGTTTTGAAAACTGAAATGCACGCCTTGCTTTCTTAAGGCCGTATTTCTTTCTCTCCACCATTCTGGGATCGCGGGTTAAAAGACCTTTTTCTCTTAAGAGATGCCTATAAGACTCATCGTATGCGACGAGCGCCCGAGCAAGCCCTAAAGCAACTGCCCCGGCTTGTCCTGTTGTTCCACCGCCCTGGACTTTTGATTTTACATCAAATTTCTTCAGCCCATTTACGGCATCAAGCGGAGCTAATATCCATTGCCTGTACAATTCTCTGGGAAAATACTTTTCAATAGTCCTGCTATTAATTGTTATACTTCCTTTTCCGGGCGTTAAGTAAACCCTTGCAACAGATGTTTTCCTCTTCCCGGTTGCAAGAACCTTGGATTTAACATCCCCATCTTTTGCAGCAGTAACCATTTATTTTACCTCCAAAAGTACCGGCTCTTGAGCTTTATGTGTATGTTCAGAACCTTTATAAATTTTAAGCCTTGCTATCCTGCGTGCCTGCAATTTATTTTTAGGAAGCATCCCCTTAACCGTATGCTTTATAATTTCCTCAGGTTTAACGTTTAACATATCCTTGTATCTTGTTAGCTTTAAACCACCCGGATAGCCGCTGTATTTTTTGTAGAACTTCTGTTCCATCTTATTGCCAGTAACCTTTACCTTTTCTGCATTTATCACAATAACTCCGGCCCCAGAATCCACGTGCGGAGTATAATTAGGCTTATCTTTACCAATAAGCAGCGTAGCAATATACGTGCCAAGCCTGCCTAAAGTTTTACCTTCGGCATCGATAAGGAAGTACTTTCTCCCTTTAACATCCTCTTTTTTGAGCATAAATGTCTTCATATCTTTTCCTTGAAATCCGAACTAAGAAAATAGCATAATACTATATATATGTCAAGCAATTGAAATTTATGTGTTATTGCAAGGCAAAAATGTCCTATTTCTAGCAAAGCAAAAATGTCCGGTTTT
>CAZAPE010000069.1:0-1085 GCA_964487065.1 uncultured Planctomycetia bacterium
AAAATATAGCCTAATTTTCTCGGCCCAGAAATATCCCAGAGGCCTTTAAGAGTTAAACTATGCTTTTTATTGCTTCCTAACCTATTATAATTATATATAATCTCATTACTTTTATTTACTCCCCAGGCTTTGTTTAAAGTTATACCTTTTCCTCTTTTATCTTTCTTTATCTGGAAACTTAAACGGTTAAATTTATCCGCACTAAGTGCGCCTTTAAGTTTTAGATAAGTGATACTTATAATATTATTTTCATCCCTGCTTTTAATATCAAAAATTAGACTCTCCCCCGTTAAAGCTATTAGATTACTATTAAATTTTAATGTTTTATATTTTAAGTTTTTTTCTTTTTTTAAGGAAAGCTTTAGATTGTGCTCTGAATCAAGATTCCAATCCCCTTCTAAGATGATTTGGTCATTAATCCCATATTTTTTCAGCCAATTAATTGATTCATTTACTTTATAGACTAAATTATTATCCTGGTTTATTTTAAAGCTTCCTTTTATAGACTTAAACTCGCGAGAATCTAGCTCTTTAAAACTCAATTGGTTATTTTTATCTACTTTGTATATGTAGGCGCGCTTTGACATTTAGAAATAGGATTAAACCTTCTTGTGCCACTCGGAAAACTCTGAAATGAGAGAATTGAACCCGAAACCGAAACCAAAAGCAATGCAAAAAAGCTTAAATTTAGATTCAAAATCGAAGGATACCCCTAAGAATGAAAACTGAGGGAAAATAAGAAGCGTAACAATAAGGCTCAAGATTAAAGAAACTCCTGCAATTCGAAGGTAGCGGGAGTTAAATTTATCAACTTTTTTCTGCTTACGCTTTCTTAAAAAAGGCAGCAACATCCTTGATAAAACACCCAGGAAAATACCGCAAATTTTAATCGTAAATTCCATACTACATATTCTATTTAAGTGCGTCTTTTTTTGCAACAGGATATTAAGCTATTGCAAGAATTTAAGCCAGAGAGTATATTCTTTTTATGAAAGTAAAAGAATGTCACGCTCTCCCTTATTAGATCATTCTTTAATCGATGGATTAAAATACCCGGTGGGTTTTTCAGAGTATAAATGTGGGGC
>CAZAPE010000069.1:1095-8610 GCA_964487065.1 uncultured Planctomycetia bacterium
TCTCGAAGCACGAAATTTAAAAATCAAAGAGTTAATTTCCGATATTAAGGATTACAGATTATCCCAAATCGAAAAAGCTCTTTTTGAGCCGGACATGGATTCCTGGCTTAGTATCACAACCCTTCCAAAGGATATAAGGGAGAAACTTGATAAAGAAATTGCCTTTTTATCCTATAAAGACTGCTTAGTAACTGAAAATAAGAAAAAAGATACCTTCAAAGCGCTTCTTACGCTTTGGGATAATAATAAAATCGAGACTGTTTTAATGCGGAATGCAAAAAATAACCTCACCGCGTGCATCTCTACAGAGATAGGCTGCCCTACAGGCTGCGTTTTCTGCGCTACGGGAGATATGGGCTTGGTGAGAAATTTAAACTCAGATGAAATAATAGATCAATTAAGATTCTGGCAGCAGTTTATACTGGAAAGAAAGAAAAAGGAGAGAATTTCAAACTTAGTATTTATGGGAATGGGAGAGCCGCTTCTTAATTATGATAACACACGAGATGCGCTAAACTTGATACTTAAATATACCGATATAGGGAAAAATCATATAACTGTCTCAACAGTGGGCATCATTCAAGGCTTAAGAAGGCTGCTTAAAGACTCTCTCTGGCCTGATGTAAGAATTGCCATATCTCTCCAGAGCGCAGATTTTACAACCAGAACCCTCCTTATTCCCAAAACTCCGCCTGATTTTTACTCTGCTTTAATAGAATGGTCCAGAAATTACTGCGGAAGGAGAATAAAGAGAAATAAGTTCCTGACAATAGAATATGTTATGCTTGAAAATATAAATGATACCCCTATGCATCTTGAGAAATTGAAATTGTTTTTAAAAAAGCTGCCGCAGGTAAAAGTAAATCTTATCAGGTATAACACAAACCCCAATAAACCTTACTTAGCAAGCAATAATGAAATAATTAATGATTTTAAATCCTCTCTTGAGGGGGAAGGCTTTAAGGTAACCTTAAGGGAATCAAAAGGTTCTGACATAGCCGCCGCCTGCGGACAGCTCTTAACAGTCTAAAACTTTTATTTTAACTGCTCAATATATATATAAGCGTAAAAAGCGATATCAGAGATAAATTTCTTTACATCCTGCAAATTTAATTTACTCTGCGTCAGCACGCAAACCAATAAATCGCCTTTAGGAGTATAAATAATACCGATATCATGGCAGATCCCCTTTTCAAGGCCTGTTTTGTTTGCGACAATGGCATCTTGCCACAATTTTTTGGGAATTCTATCTTTGTAGACCTGATTTTTAAGAAGCTCAATACATTGAGAAGAAATTCTTGAATTTATTAATCTTTTAAAATAAAGATTTTCAAGCATGGTTGCCATATCACTTGCAGTTGTGTAATTTTCAATTCCGCGGCTTCTTTTATCAAAGTTCATCATTTCGCGGCGTAAAGCCGTATTTTTTAAACCCATATCCTGGAACGAAGAGTTTAAGTAATCAAAACCCAATTTTTTTATAAGAATGTTCGCAGCCGTATTATCGCTTATTGTCAGCATCAGGTACTCAGCATCATATAAACTTAAGCTTGAGCCTTTTGGCCAGGTCTTTATTATCCCTGAGCCAGATACTATATCAGAATCGCGAATCGTAATTTCTTCATTTGGATTTAGTTTATTCCCCAAAACTGCCATCTCAACAGAAAGCATAATAGGTATTTTAATAATACTTGCAGCCGGAAAAACCTTATGCTCATTGACCGCTATTCTCCATCCTGTTTTTAGGTCCTGTATTATAATCCCCGCTGTACCGGGAAAATTTATTATTTCTTTAGCTACTATTTTCTGAAGTCCTTCCCAGGCTAGCTTTCTTTTTATAAGTTTATTTTCAAAAACAATATTAAAACGAATTATAAAAATTGAAAAAATAAAAAATGCGCTTAATAAAAAAACAAATATTGATTTTTTAGAAATGTGAACTCTCTTTTTTTCCATACGATTTTTTTTCTTTCCCCCTACGTTTTTACAATCTATTTTTAGGGTGCCAAATTAACTATGTTTTCTATCTTTAATAGAATCAAATACTTAGGCTGAGGGAACTCTGCCTCCGGATGATGGAGTGATTTTTTATCAAGCTTAATATTTGTAAGAACCCTTTGGGAGACTCTTTTACTTATATTTTTCTCCCAAATCTTAAAGATTTTCTCATCCAAATCATCAAGCATAACTACATCTGCTTTCCCTGATAAACTGTACCCTTTATAATTGTGCTCATCAACAGCGGTGATGCTTATTTCATTATTTGCTTTTAAATTCTGATAAGTTCTTCCATGATAGAGGTCAAGTATATAGACGCGTCCATCGGGTTGGATATCAACTATACCTTTGCATGAATTATGTATTTTTCCATTAGTATCAAGTGATGAGACAATTACAAATCCCTGGTTTTTAAAGAAACTTACTACTTCGTTTTCTATTTCATTCATACTAAAATTTATGCGTTGATAGATACTTAAAAGCAGATAAAAGCGCTTTTGAGCCTTCCCCGCAGGCAATTATAATCTGTTTTTCAACGATATTTGTCACATCACCCGCCGCAAAAATACCTTCAATATTTGTATTGTTATTACAATCAATTATAACCTCACCTTGCGCGTTTTTACTAACTATATCTGTAAATTCAGCGTTTGGAATCAGGCCTATTTCTACAAAAACTCCTTTTAAGTTTAAATTTTTAATAGAATTATTTTGAATAATTTCAAGACCTTCAACAAACTTATCTCCATATACTCTTTTAGGCTGAGAGCTATTCAGCACCTCTACATTGCTTGCTTTTAGAACTTTTTCTATCATAACAGCATCGCCAGTTAAGGAGGCTAAGATATTTATGATATAGACCTTAACGCAAATTTTCATAAGCTGCAGCGCTGCATCAAGAGCAGAATTACCCCCGCCTATAATAGCTACTGTTTTATCCTTAAAAAGCGGCCCATCGCAGGTTGCGCAGTAGCTAACACCCTTATTTTTAAAAACATCTTCTCCCTCGATATTTAAAGGCTTTGGCCGCTTGCCTGTTGCGATTATTAAAGACCTGGATAGATACTGTGTTTTTTCGCTAATTGTTTTTATTAAAGCACCCTCTTTTATTATCTTTTTGACCCTTTCAAAGCTATTAACGGGAATTTCAAAAGCTTTCATATGCTCCTGGAATTTTTGGGTAAGCTCAGGACCGGTAATAAACTGATAACCGGTATAGTTTTCTATATCCCCGCTCCAGGCAGCCTGGCCTCCTACATCAAGTGAAATAAGGATAAAATCTATTCCTTTACGCGCGGCATATACAGCAGCAGTTATTCCCGCAGGACCTGCTCCGACAATTACTAAATCATAGATATGCTCAGACATATATTTGAAAAATTCTAAAGGCCTAGAAGGGAATCTATTTTTTCTCTCTCAAATCCTATAATAACAACATCGTCAATAATAACTACCGGCACACCCATTTGTCCTGATACACGTATCATCTCTTTTGCTGTTTCCTGATCATCAGATATATCTACATCCTTATAGGTAATACCTTTAGAACTAAGGTAATCCTTCAGCATCCTGCAATAAGGACATGTTGGTGTAGAATAAATCTTTACCTCTTTCATTGTTTATACCCCTCTTTGATTTCACTTATCATAACAAAATGTTTCCGTTCCTCATTTATAACTTTTTCCAGGATATCTGTTTTGCGAAGTATGTTTTCCTTCATCTCGCTATAGAGTATAATTGAATTCTTCTCGATTCTAAGTGCAAAATCAAGAATCTCAAATGGATCCTGGAAATTATCTTCTCCCTTTGCATTAATTAGGTTTTTAGTAAAAACGCACTCATCAGCCAATGCTTTGAGGTATAAACCATACTCTCCACTATAGGATTCGATTACTTCCTCTTTATCTAAAGAGCCTAAAATAGCTTCAAATATCTTTTTATGTTTTTCTTCCTCAGATGCTAAAAGATTTAAAACGCTCTTTAGTTTTTCAGCAGTTGTTTTGCTGCTCATTAATGAATAAAACTCCCGGCCATTTTCTTCAATCTGAACAGCAAGTTTTAAAACCTCATCCGGAGCCATTATATTCCTGGACATTTAAGTACCTCCCTCGCCTTAACTATTTTGACTTTAACATTATTTTAATATCTTCCTGAAGTGCCTGCAAATCCTCTTCATGCGTAACCTCATCAGTCATTATCTGGATAACTATATTAAAGTAATTACATTTTCCTCTTTCACAAAATCTGAAATACCTTTATAAGCACCTATTGCACAGCGCTTGCCTCTTATCTTATTCTGTTACTTCCTCAAACATATCTTTGCCCACTCCACAGACAGGGCAAACCCAATCATCGGGCAAAGAATCAAAAGAAGTCCCCGGATTTATAGAAGCTTTGGAATCACCATTTGCAGGGTCATAGATATACCCGCAAACAGTACATTTATATTTCTTCATTACTTACCTCCTTCTATCGCTAAGCTGAATTTTACCATAATCACCCATCATCTCAAGCCGAAACTTCCCCGCCCTTAAATGTTCGAAGCTCAGCTTCGAACATCACTCCAGAAGTAAATCTGAAATTAGCTCCTTATCTGTTTCAATCCATTCAGATATAAATTTAGAATATGCTCCTGGAGTAGAAAACTGATCTGTTATTACACTGCTATCTATTGAAGGCAAGGCATCTTTTTTAAAATCTAAATAATAAGAAAGACTAGACCATTCATAATTTTTAAGATACTCTATCGCTGATTTTCGATTTTTTAACCCTTTCTCTTTCCAATCCTTTTGCAGTAAATCTAATGGATTTAAGTGGATATACCTAGACAAGTGCAATAAGTATTCATCGCTATTAATATGAACGGCTTTGAACCTTCCCTGGAAAAGCACCCCGTTTCTCTTGTTTTTTTCGTTAAAATACTTAGCATAACCAGTCCCAACTCTATGCATAAATTTGCTGATCCCATATTCACTTTTTTGACAAAGCACCAAATGGTAATGGTTAGGCATTAAACAATAGCACACTATTTCCACAAAATACTTTTCATCTTCTTCTAAATTATATTTTTGTAATTTAATTCGCCTGATATTGGAAAAACAACCCTGATTATTAAATACTATCAATCCTAAAATAAATCTTTTGTAATCTTCACCATTTAGAAATATATTTCTTTTCTCTACCCCGCGATTATAAATATGATAATACTCACCCTCTGCAAATTTTACTTTTCTCATCTCGATATTCCTGTCAATTATGTTCGAAGCTCAGCTTCGAACAATTCTATTTTACTACAATAGCGGGAAGTGTCAATCTATTGTTTACAACTTTGGAGCTACATCGAAACTTGGCTTCAAACAATCACACCTTTGTTCGGAGCTAAGCTCCGAACAAAACGGCAGTGCGAGACAAATTTAAATAGAAACCCCTTTGACCTAAGGAATTAGAATCAAAGGGGTTGGAAAAACTATATTTTAATATGTTATCCAGGTATCAGGCTTACCGTTACCGGATGTGTCTTTCTCAGCACTCTTAGGATTACCATTCTCATAGGAAACCCACTCATCAATTTTTCCATCTTTGTTGGCATCGCTCTCTGACTTTACGATAGTTCCTGTCTTATCATAGGTAAGAAACATGTCAGCTTTTCCATCTTTATCTATATCTTTCTGCGCCTTGGTTGGAATTCCATCTTTATACTCAACCCATTCATCAACCTTGCCATCGCCATCGGTATCGGTCTCTGACTTTATAACCATGCCCGATTTATCATAAATAAGAGTTGTATCTGTCTTACCATCTCTATTTGTATCTTTCTGTCCACTCAACGGTTTACCATCTTTATAGTCAACCCATTCATCAACCTTACCATCACCATTTACATCGATACCGGATTTTACAACAATACCTGCTTTATCATAGCTTAAGAATGTGTCGACTTTCCCATCTCTGTTAATATCTTTTTCCGCAGCTACGGGTATACCGTTTTTGTATTCAACCCATTCATCTAATTTACCGTCTTTATTCGTATCTGCTTCTGACTTTACTATCATTCCGGATTTATCATAGATAAGTGTAACATCAACCTTGCCATCGGCATCTAAATCACGAGTACCTTTATCAGGAGATCCGCCTATATAATAAACAACCTCATTCATAACACCATCGCCTGTTGTATCTGCTTCGATGCGCAGGACTATGCCTTTTTCATCGTAATACTCCAAGCGGTCTATCTTGCCATCATGGTTTCTATCCATCTTAATCTCACGAGGTCTTAGCTGGCGCACATCTGATGTTTTTACCTGCTTTTCCGCGGCCGCAATTTGAGTTAATAAACAAACTCCGAACGCCAAAACTGCTAAAAATACTTTCCTCTTCACTTTAATCCTCCTTTTTTTGTTATAATTATGATTACTGCGATTAAAATACCAGATTACAGAGATCAAATCGAAATCTATCAATGCAATCCTACTTAAATCAGCGTAATCTTATCTTTCTATTTCTTAATCTGCCTTATTATATAGTAATTTTGCGGCTGGAATATAGCCGGTGTAATCAGCAATTCTCTTGGCAATATATTCACACCAATTTCCGAACCGTCAATTATAACCTCAGGTCCATTTAATGCTGCAGCATCCATAAAGTGAGCATCTGTAAAAGTCATTGACCAAGGTGATGCTATACTGTAACCCCAAGGCTGTAATGCCCTTTCAACAAAGAGGTTAAACATATTCGCTCTTATAGACGCACTTGCTCCATAGCCACGGCTAAGTATGCTTCCACCTGTGCTTCCGCTTCCGTAGTTACTGCCGCCCATTAAGTGGTTATTAAGTATCACAAGACCCGGAGATGCAGGCAGCAATAACTCGACTCTCTCTGTTGCAGCAGTAGATCTAACCGTTCCATCAAGTATCGCTGATACTTCATCAACTTCTGCACCTGCTAATATCCAAAGGTCACCGTTAATATCCACGTTGTAATGGTTTGGAATTGTTCCAATTATACCATTCTCTGCTTTGAGATATGATATACCACCACCTGCTGTCGTAAGCGCAGCAGCACCTGTATCAACGATATTTCCGCTTGTTGCATATAAAGTAACGCTGCTTCCTGCAGTAACTATAGTTGATGTAATAGTGCCGCCAGCGGTTATATCTATATCTCCACCTGTTACATTATCTACTACTGCAACCAGGTTAATCGCATCTGTTTCGATTATCTTTATGTCACCTGACGTAGTGTTGGTTGCCTCAAGATTATAAATGGAGGTCTCAAGTGTATTATCTGTTCCAATTCCTGTTGCAGCATCCAAATCAGCTGTAGCTGAGGCTGTATTGGCAACTATATCAATATTGGTATCGCCACCGTCGATTATGCCGCCGGCTACTGATGTTACTGCTACGGCATCGTCAGCGGTATAGGTCGTTAACAAACCTCCAAGCGTTATGTTGCCATAGGCATCCATATCTATCTGGCCGGTGCCTGCATTAATTACAGCGCCGTCTGCCATGAAAATTA
>CAZAPE010000070.1:0-8500 GCA_964487065.1 uncultured Planctomycetia bacterium
TAGCCCTGATTTTACATATTTAAATGAGGCTTTGGCTGAAATATATTTTCTTATCGGAGAAGATTTAAAAGCAAAGGAGCTTTTGACTTCTGAGATAATAAAAGTTGCCCGACAATACAGTCAAAATAAAGATAAGGAGTTTCTTCTTAAGCTGGTTTATCTAAATTTTATGAATAAAGATTATGATAAAGTAAATCAATTAGTCAATAACGCAGTAGCAGAGGGGCGCGGATTTGAGGAGCTGCATTATTTCCAGGGCCGGATCTGGGAGGAGAAGGGGAATTTACTTCAAGCATCCCAGGAATACGAAAAGGCAATCAGAAGCCGTTTCGGGGATCTGGCTCGGGAAAAGTATTACGATGTCTTTTCAAATTAGAAATATAGCCAACAAGCTGCCTAAAAACTATATATCATGATGTAAGTTTCTTATCTTGTCTGAGTATAGTTGTGTGTTATAATTTTTCAACCATTTGCTATAAGCTATTTGCTATAAGCTAAGTTCGCCGGGATAGCTCAGTGGTAGAGCAGGGCTTTCGTAAAGCTCAGGTCGGGGGTTCGAATCCCTTTCCCGGCTTATTTTTTTTAAAAAAATGCTATAACAAGTGCGCTGGATTAATAGCAAAACTCGAACCCAGAGTTCCCCCGCCATAGCGGGGCAAAAAGCTCTTTCCCGGTTTTTTAAAAAGATAGGATTATGGTTTATCTTGTGAGGAGCTTTCTGCGAGATATCCCCAGCGCCATGCCTCTCTTGCTATTGCCTTAAGATGCGATGTCGTTCCGGGGTTTAAGGTTATCAGCCAATCCTTGACAGTGCCTTCTTCGCTCAGCTCTCCAACAGGTGCGTAGGGGTTTTCTAATATTTCTTTAAGCCGTGGATCTTTGATGTCGATATAGATATTGCCCTGTGTAGCTATAGCAGAGCCTAAATATTCGCCTTTTTCGAGGGTATCCTGTTTTACTTTCCAGAAATCAACTTCAATTTTTGATGCCGGTATTTCTTTCCGTATCGCATAGGTGTTTTTTTCAATATTAATTCTGTTTTGGGCAAGACCGGCTATTATTCTTATGATAATGACTTTTTCGCGGGCCATAAGCTGGATAAAGTTTAAAAGCGCTATATATATTACTAACAGCAAAATTAGTGATATTGAATTTAGATTTCTCTTCATATTTTATAATATAAGAATATTATTTCTCCTTGTCAATACAGTTTTTATCCTATAATATTCTTAATCATGAAAAAAGTAGCAGTCATAAACTATGAGATGGGTAATTTACATAGCGTTTCAAAAGCCCTGGAAAATGCGGCGCCACGAGATGTAAAAGTTTTTGTTACTAACAGCAAGCCGTTAATAGAAAGCGCAGATGCAATTGTTCTTCCCGGAGTAGGCGCTTTTGGTAGGGGTATTGAGAATCTAGCTCGTATGGATTTAATAGATATTTTAAAGAAAAAGATCAAAAACAATTGCCCATTTCTCGGTATCTGCCTGGGGCTGCAGCTTCTTTTCAGCAAAAGTGAGGAGCACGGCAGTTTTAATGGTTTAGATGTAATTAAAGGTAAAGTTATCCGTTTTAATCTTGAGCATAAAATACCCCATATGGGATGGAATCAAATAAAACGAGTTACGAGTTACAAGTTACAAATTACAAGTAAAAACTTAAAATCTAAAGCAGAACATTTGCAGTTGTTCAATAATATTCCCGATGAATCTTATTTTTATTTTGTGCACTCTTATTATGTTATGCCGCAGGATAAAGACTGTGTAATAGCTACTACGGATTATGGTGTTGAATTTGCCTCAGCGATTAAAAAAGATAATATATACGGTGTGCAGTTCCATCCCGAGAAAAGCAGCTCTTTGGGATTGCAGGTATTTAGTAATTTTTTAAAAATAGCGAGTGAGGTGTGAATATGTTAGCAAAGAGAATAATACCCTGTCTTGATGTTAAAGATGGCCGGGTCGTAAAAGGTATAAATTTTATAAACCTTCGTGATGCCGGAGATCCGGTTGAACAGGCTAAAATGTATAACTCTCAAGGTGCCGATGAGCTGGTTTTTTTAGATATAACAGCAAGCCATGAGAATAGAAAACCTATTATAGAGGTTGTTAAGAAGACCGCTGAGCAGGTATTTATACCCTTAACTGTGGGTGGGGGGATTAAAGAGCTTGACGATATAAGGGATTTGCTCAAATCTGGCGCTGATAAAGTTTCTATAAATACTACAGCCGTTAAAAATCCAAGTCTTATTTCCGAAGCCGCTAAAGAGTTCGGCAGTCAGTGTATTGTAGTTGCAATAGATGCTAAAGTAGTTCATAGTCAAAAGTTCAGAGTTAATAGAGAAAAGATAGGAACTACGAACTCTAAACTCCGAACTAAAGCATGGGAGGTTTATGTAACGGGAGGAAGAACAGCAACAGGATTAGATGCAATAGAGTGGGCGAAAAAAGTTGAGGATTTGGGAGCGGGTGAAATACTTCTTACAAGCATGGATCGTGATGGTACAAAAAACGGTTATGACCTTGAAATAACGCGTTATATCTCAGAGTCTGTTAATGTTCCTGTTATAGCATCCGGCGGCGCGGGGAACTTAGAACATCTTTACGAAGCTTTCAAGGAAGGGAAGGCAGATGCAGTTCTTGCAGCGTCAATATTTCATTACGGCGAGTTCTCAATAAGAGAGGCAAAAGAGTATCTTATTAAGAAAGGGATAGCCATGCGTATTGATGAGTAGAAAGCAGTAAGTAGAAAGTTTAAAGTGAAAAGTTAAAAATTAAAAGTTTCCCGACGTTTCAGTCGGGATCCCGAAGAGTTTCATTAAGGAAGATTTCATTCGGGAAAAAGTAGCAAGTAATAAGGCAAAATTATTCTTAAATTACAAATTTCAAATAATATCGAAGAAATACTGTTGAAACTAATTACAAACATTGCTTGATAATCGATAGGCTAAAGAAAGGAAATTGCAAAGTTTAAATTATTGTCTGTTCGTCGTTCCTCTGACTGTTACAGGTAGGCTCCAGCAGGCGGGTAATTTTGATAGTTGGAATTCCTGATTTGTGTATTAAGATTTGTTTTTATTATTATTTATTCAGAAAGTTCAAAATATATTCTGCTGCTCTTTGCGCAGCGCCGGGTTGGCCGAGAGCAGTCTTAAAATTCTTTAGTTTTGTTTTGATGTTTGAGTAGTATTCAGTATCGGCCAGCAGTTTGTTTATCTCCGAAGAGATATTTTTGACATTAAAATCTTTTTGAACGAATTCGGGGACGGTTTTTTCTTTAAGTATCAGATTTACAATTCCAATATAGGGTACCTTTATCTGAGGTTTAAGAATCAGATAATTTAGGAGTGAGGTTTTATAAATTATAATATAAGGTTTCTCAAGAAGTGCACTTTCCAGCGTCGCGGTTCCTGATGCAACAATGCCTAAATCGGAATGATGAATAGCATTGTAATTATCATCTGAAATTATTTTTAACGGTAAAATATCTTTTTCAAGTATAGTTTTTTTAACATAAGGGGATTTTAAGAGTAGAAACTCTAACTTATCTTTTGCAGGTATTAATCTTATAGCTTTAAGTATTATCGGCAGATGTTTTTTAATCTCATTGTCCCGTGATCCAGGCATTATAAATATTTTTTTTGTGTTATCTTTAAGATTATACTTTTTGTTAAATTCATCTCTTGATAAATCAGGTTCTACTATATCCTGCAGCGGGTGGCCGATGAATTTAGCTTTGATATTGTGTTTTTTATAAAATTCTTCCTCGAACTTAAAGAAAACAATCATTTCATCAACGTAATCTTTTATTGTTTTTATTCTCTTTTCTCCCCAGGCCCAGAGCTGGGGGCTTATGTAATAGATTGTTTTAATTCCTGCCCGCTTAACCTCCTTGACCAGCCTTAAATTAAAACCCGGATAGTCTATAAAAATAACAGCATCAGGGCGTTCTTCTTTTATCTTTGCCAGTGTTTCTTGGAATAACTTTCTGAAAAAGTTTATTTTTTTGATAACCTCAGTAAATCCGACTACTGCTTCATCAGCCAGATTATAATGAATATTAACGCCGCAATTTTTCATGAGTACTCCGCCCAAGCCTTGAAATTCTATATCCGAGGATAACTTCTTTATTTCGCTGACTAATAATGAACCCTGAAGATCTCCGCTGGGTTCTCCGGAGATGAGGAAAAGTTTTTTCATATTTTCTGCCTTGCTATCTGTTTGTCTATTCTTAGTGCAATATTCAAGGCTTTTTTCGCGGCTTCTCCTGATACAGCGGTATTTTTTCTGCTGCGGATAGATGTTATAAATGATTTAAGTTCAAGTTGTAGAGGCTGTTCTTTTTTGATAACAATGTTTTTGTTTATTATTTTATCTTTTAATTTTCTGTAAATTTTTACATCTTGTTCTTTATAATCAAGAGATATGTAGCAGTTATCTTTAAAAATTCTTATCTTTCTTAAGCTATCATCTGAGACGCGGGAGGAGGTAATGTTACAGATAGTGCCGTTATCAAACTCTATTCTTGCATTGGCTATATCGGAGAAATCGGTGATTACCTTCAATCCGATTGCCTGAATTTTTTTTATCTTATGCGGTATGAGCTCTAAGATTATATCTAAGTCATGTATCATCAAGTCTAAGACTACGCTAACATCTGCAGATCTTTTGCTAAAAGGCCCAATTCTATGGCATTCTATAAATTTAATCTCACCGGGTATTTTTCTTATCGAATGCAGCGCTTTATTAAATCTTTCGACATGTCCTACCTGAAGAATGCGTTTCTTTTGTTTTGCTATATCAATAAGCTCCTGAGCCTGTTTTAAATTTGTTGTAATGGGTTTTTCTATCAAAACATCTTTATTTTTTCGAAGAAAATCTTTCGCTATTTTATAATGCAGCGGCGTCGGAGCCGCAATGCTTACGGCATCAACTTTTGAGAAGCCATCTCGGTAGTCGTTTGAATACGAAGCACCTAATGATGAGGCCAGATCTTTTGCTTTCTCTTTCTCTGCGTCACAGAGAAAAGCTATCTTTACGCCTGGAATCTGGGAGTATATTTTTGCATGTATTGAACCAAGATGCCCTATTCCTATAACGCCAATCTTTATATTTTTCATCGTATGGATTATATCCGACTTCTAAAGACAAGGTCAATTTATTTCCTTCGCTAACTTTAGAGTCTTTATTTCTATTGAAACTCTGCTATAGTTTATTTTAAAATTAAGCCAATGAAAAGAACTCTTATCGCTGTTTCTGTACTGTCTGTTTTATTAGCGCTCTTATTTTTTATAAATGAAAGTTTGCCTCCGCGCAGCGGTTTTGTCGAGGCTGTGATAGACGGCGATACTGTTAGGCTTAAGAGCGGTGGAACAATAAGATATCTGGGCCTTAATACGGCAGAGACCAATATTAGAAAGGATGAGGCTTGGTTTCAAAAAGAAAGCTATTGGGCAAAAAAGGCAAAAGCATTCAATGAGGAGCTTGTTTTAAATGAGAAGATACGTTTAGAATATGATAAGATAAAAAAAGATAAATACGGCCGTTTACTTGCCTATGTTTTTAAAGATTCAACTTTTATAAACGAAGCTATTTTAAAAAATGGCCTTGCTGTTATCGATGTAAGATATCCGAATGTAAAATATGCAGATCTATTGGCTTTAAGTTTTAAGGATGCAAAGAGTAAGAAAATCGGAATACATAAGACGGCAGATTTATTTGATTTTGGCGATCTGAGTAATTTAGAAGGTGATATAGTTAATATTTCAGGTTCTGTGCTTGATTTTTATATAGGCAAAGAGGTTATTATTATATTTATGCCTTCAAGTTTTAAATTGGTTATTTTCAAGAACAACCTTTCCATTTTTAAGGATTTTGATTTAAAAAGTTTAAAAAATAAGAAAGTCAGGGTTTGCGGCATGATAAAGAAATATAAGAACAATTATGAGATAATAGTGCATCATCCTTACCAGATGGAGGTGTTGGAGTGAAAGATGTTATAGTTATAGGTCTTGGTCCGGCGGGAATCACAGCGTCTATATATTTACTGCGCGCTAAGTTAGATGTTCTGTGTTTTGAAAAATTATCTTGCGGTGGGCAGGTACTTCTTACCGATAGGATAGAAAACTATCCCGGATTTCCCGGGGGTATTGCCGGATTTGATCTTGCTAAATTATTTGAAAAACAACTGTATGATTTTTCGCCTCAGATAAAAAACGAGAATGTTCTTTGGGTTAAAAAGGAAGACCATTTTATTCTCGGGACAGATTCCGGCCAATATCAAAGCTTAGCGCTTATTGTAAGCAGTGGAGCGCGGCCGAGGAGATTAAATATAAAAGGGGAGATTGATTTTACCGGCCGCGGAGTTTCTTATTGCGGAACATGCGATGCGCCATTCTTTAAAAATAAAGATGTTGCTGTTGTAGGCGGCGGAAATACGGCAATTGAAGAGGCTATATACCTCTCCAGGTTTGCCCGGAAAATTTATCTTATACATAGAAAGAGTATGTTGCGCGCAGATAAAGTGCTCCAGGAAAGAATAGCAAGCCTTGGTAATATAGAGTTTCTTTACAATAGTCTCATAGATGAAATTTGCGGAGAAAAAAAAGTTGAATACATAAAGGTAAGAAATATAAAAGATGAAAAAATAAAAAAAATAACGCTTGATGGCGTATTTATATTTGCTGGTTACAGCCCCAATACCGAATTTGTAAAAGATTTTTTGCAATTAGATAGCGATGGATATATAATTGCAGGCGTTAATTATGAATCTAAAATAAACGGTGCCTTTGTTGCCGGAGATGTCCGTAAAGGGTCTTTAAAGCAGATTGTTTCTTCCTGCGGAGAGGGAGCAGAAGCTGCTATTAAATGCAGGGAGTTTGTAGATGATTTAAAGGGAATAAAATATATCTAAACATAAAGGAGGTAGTATATGCGGGAAGTAAGTGAAGTTGATTTTAAAGAGATTGTTCTTGAATCGGATATACCTGTTGTGGTTGATTTTTGGGCTGATTGGTGTGCCCCCTGCAAGATGCTTACGCCGATTTTAAATGATGTTGCTCAAGGTTTCGAAGGCAAGGTTAAATTCTTAAAAATTAATGTTGATGAAAATACCGCTGTTGCCTCTGAGTACGGCATAATGAGTATACCTGCTTTAATTATATTTAAAGCAGGAAAGCCTGCTGCACAAAGTATAGGCGTTAAATCCCGGGAAGATTTATCCAGATTCGTAGAGAGTAATATCTAGGAGCTTATAGATAATAATTAAAATCTTATGTTAGATAGAATCTTTAAAATCAAAGAAAAGCAGTCAACTATACCCAGAGAGGTTGTCGGCGGAATTACCACGTTTATGACCGCTGCCTATATTCTTTTTGTGCAGCCGGCAGTGCTTTCTGCTGCGGGTATGGATTTCGGAGCTGTTATGTTTGCTACCGCAGTTTCCTCATTCTTTGCTACAGTACTTATGGGTCTTATGACAAATTATCCCATAGCTCTTGCTCCGGCAATGGGCCATAATTTTTTCTTTGCTTACAGTATCTGTCTGGGTATGGGCATTTCCTAGCAGGTGGCTTTAGGCGCAAATTTTATATCCGGGATACTTTTTGTCATTGTTTGTTTATTGCCTTTTGCAAGGAATTTCGTGGATATGGTTCCAGGGTCATTAAAAAATGCAATCGCTGTCGGTATAGGATTTTTGATAGCTTTAATCGGTCTGCAGTGGGGTGGTCTGGTTGTTGCGCAGGAGGGCACAATAATAGGTTTGGGAAAACTAAACCAGGCTCATGTTGTTTTAACGCTTTTGGGTCTCTTTATAACATCTATATTTTTATGTTTTCGTATCAAGGGAGCGCTTCTTTTCGGTATTCTCGCAACCGCTCTTATAGGTATAGTGATGGGCTTGGTTAAGTATTCAGGTATAGTTTCAATGCCGCCCAGCATTATGCCGACATTATTTAAAATGAATGTTCTCGATGCATTGGGTGAGAATTTTTTAATGATAATTTTTGTTTTCTTTTTCCTTGACCTTTTTGATACAGTAGGCACTTTAATAGGGGTTGGGCAGCAGGCAAATTTCATAAAAGATGGAAAATTGCCCCGAGCAAGGCGGGCACTTTTATCCAATGCTCTTGGAACTGTTTTTGGAACAACTCTTGGTACATCTACGGTTACAAGTTATATAGAATCAACAGCAGGTATTGTTGCTGGAGCAAGGACAGGTTTTGCTGCCGTAATCACAAGTATATGTTTTCTTTTTTCGCTATTCTCCTATCCGCTGGTTAAAATGATCGGTTCCGGTATCCAAATAGGGAAGGTTGTCTTTCATCCTGTTACTGCTCCGGCATTAATATTAGTGGGAAGTTTTATGCTCAAAAATGTTAAGTTTATACACTGGGATGACCCCACAGAAGCAATACCATCTTTCTTGACGCTTTTGATTATGCCGTGTAATCGCAATACAATAATGTCCGGTTTTAACAAAGCAAAAATGTCCTGTTCCA
>CAZAPE010000071.1:0-8464 GCA_964487065.1 uncultured Planctomycetia bacterium
AGCTCCGGAACGCGTGACTAAATATTTCTTCTCAACACTTCCTATAACTGCAAGAGCAATAAACAGCCTTTTGCTTTTTATTGTATCTCCGCCGACTATTTTTAAATTGTACCGTTTAGATATTTTTTTAATGCCAAAAAATATATCCCTTATAACTTTTTTGTTATATTTGGGCAATCCTATATTTATAACGCCATACAAAGGCTTTCCGCCCATTGCCGCAATATCAGATATATTTACAGCAACGGATTTATACCCGATATATTCAGGACTAATCTCTTTAAACTTAAAATGCACCCCATCAAGTATAGTATCGGTTGTAAAAAGCAAATATTCATCTCTTTTGTAAGGTAAAACAGCGGCGTCATCCCCTATTCCTATTATACCTTTGTTTGATTTGAATAAAGATTTCAGTAAATCTATTAACTCATCTTCCTTCATTTTTTTAACTTATAACTATGCCAATTACTTATTGCGTAAGCAAAACCTATTTATGCGCAATAGTTCTTTTTGAATCCATACCTTTTATATTAAAAATCTGTGCAATCGATTTATCGAAAGGCTCCCTTATCACGCCGGCTTCTGTAATAATAGCGCTTATAAGCTCAGGAGGAGTAATATCAAAAGCAGGGTTTGCTACTCTGCTAGAAGTAGGAGCAATAGCCTTACCGTTTATATAAAGCACCTCTTTAATATCCCTCTCCTCAATGGGGATCTCATCTTGTGTATTAAGCGTTAAGTCAAAGCTTGAGCTTGGCGCAACGACATAAAATGGAATATTATGAATTTTTGCAAGTTGAGCAATAGAATAAGTTCCTATTTTATTGGCAAATCCGCCGTTCTTGACAATCCTGTCTGCGCCTACAAAAACCTTATTTATCTCTCCTCTCCTCATAAAATACCCAGCCATATTATCGCATATAAGAGTGTATTCAATGCCCGCCTCTTTAAGCTCCCAGCATGTAAGCCGCCCCCCCTGAAGAACAGGCCTTGTTTCATCAACATAGATAAGATTTTTTTTGCCTTGCTCCTTCGCTTTCAGAAAAACCCCCAAAGCCGTACCATAACCACCTGTTGCCAAACCTCCTGCATTACAATGAGTTAAAACTTTATCGCCATCTCTTATTAAATCAGCGCCATACAAAGACATTTTCTTAGAAATTTCTATATCCTGATGCCATATTTTAACAGCCTCTTTTTCTAAAGCAGAAACTATTTCATTTACTTTTTTATTTTTTAGGCTTTTTGAAACATCTCTCATCCTTTCTAAAGCCCAGGATAGGTTAACAGCTGTAGGACGGCTTTTAGAAAGCAGCTCTACTGCCTCGTTAATTTTATCTTCTAATTCTTTAATATCCTTTATTTTCTTACTCTTTATATGTAATACGACCCCAAATGCTGCTACGATACCTATTAAAGGAGCGCCGCGGACATTCATCTCTCTTATAATTAAAAAAATGTCCTTCATGCTTCGGGCATGAATCCATCTTGACTTTAAAGGCAATAATTTCTGATCAAGGATGCACAAATTTCTTCCGTTCCAATCAATGTGTTTTATCATTATTCCAAGCTCCTGTTATTTTTACTAATACGCTTTTCTTAATCTCTATTGCATTACTAGGACACAACTCATAGCAACAGAGGCATAAGATACACTCTCTATTCCTTATAACTGCCTTGCCTCTTTTTGAATCTATAGCAGTTGCTGGACAGCTTTTTAGACAAATTCCGCAATTAATACATTTTTTAGGAATTACTTTAGGGGAAAACCTTATAAACTTAGCTAAAATTTTAATTATAAATTTGGGTATTTTCTCTAGGTATGAGGTCTTAGGCAATTTAAAATTCTTTATTTTGCAGCTATCTATGCCGCCCTCTCCCAAAACATTTATCTTTCCGACATCAGCCTCTCCGATACCCCTTAAAGCAGCCAGTTTAGTCGTAGGGACACTAAAAGGATTTAATCCAATCAAATGGCTCAGCAGTGCATCTACGCTAACAGCGTCAGAGGAGCCTAAGATCAAACCTGTCTTTCTAGGGCTGCCTGCTGAAGGACCTTCACCCTCCATAGACCATACAGCATCAACTATAGTTAGAATTGGCTTTACATTTTTATACACTCTAAGCAGGATATCTGAGAATTCAAGAGCCTTTGGAAATCTTTTATGGGTTTGGGCTTTAAATAATCCCGGCACACAACCGAAACAGTTTTTTACTCCAGATGTAATAAGCGTCAAACAATGCGTCTTGAACTTCGGCAGCGAAATTACATAATCTGCGCTAAGCACTTCTTCAGCTATCGGAATACCTTCTATTAATTTTGAGTTTTCAAATTTTACAATCTCAACACCCGTATCTAAAGCTACATCTTTTAAGCCGGATTTTTTTAAAACATCCTCATAGCTCACGCAACCGCCAGGCGAATCGCCTATTTTTATGCGTGAAGTTCTGCGTTTAACAACTTCGATAATGGCTTTAATAAAAACAGGATTTGTATTGACGCACTCATCAGGCCTGCGGGCTGAAAGAAGATTAGGTTTAAGAAGCACGCTGCTGTTGGCTGGGATAATATTATTCAACCCGCCAAGAAGCTCAAATAGTAACGATATCTTTTCAGTCAATAACGTAAAGTCATAATCATCTACTTTTAATAATACAACAGAGCTCATAGACCCAGAGAGATACGCAATGTAAAGATTAAGTATATTAAAAATCCATTATGGAGCATATGCGCAAAGAAAGATACCAGAAGAGAACCTGTCTTCTCATACAAAGTTGTAAAAAGAAGCGCCAATCCGAAAATAGGCAAGAATCCAATAGGATTCATATGCAGAAGTGAAAAAAGTATCGATGTTGCAAGCATAGCCTGAAAAGTGCCTATAGACTTTTTAAGAGTTGTATAAAATAGGCCGCGGAAGAAAACCTCTTCTATGAAAGGCCCGATTACAACAATAAACAATACTGTTAAACCAAGTACCCAGGGATTTTTTTCGAAAAATAAAAACTGGAAAAGGAGCTGTGGAGAAACCACATACTGGTATTTCTGCAAATAGACAGAACTTATATAAAGAAGTATTATAACAACAGGTAAAAAAGAAAAATAATATACTGCTCCTGAAATAAAATTTTTAAATAACTTATTTTTGGATATTCCAAGAGCTGATAGTGTCTGATTGTAGCGCTTTTTTAGCCAGTAAATAACAATCGCTATTACTATTAGATCTAAAAATAGCGAGGTTGCTAAAGATAAAACAATATAATCTTTTTCGCTGAAACTTTTATCGAAAATAGTAAACACATCATCTGAAAGAGCAAGCATTTGCATGAAGAAAATTATCCATATAACAATCTTAAAAAAATCTTTTAGGTTCCAATAAGGGCATGGGGAATAACCTGCTTTTTTAATTACCGGCTTTAATCTTGAAATTCTATACATCTGAAACATAAAAAGCAAAAAAGAGAATATTATTACAAATAGCGCAATAAAACTTAAAGCAAGAACTAACACATTTTGCGTAAAAATACCCCGAGACAGAGAAGCAAGCTTTTCTTCAAGCACTGATTCCAGCATAAGAGCTTTTGCATAGAGATTTTCATAAGGTACCCGCTTCGGAAAGACTGACTCAAAAAGCGAGACTATAAAACTTGAAAATAAAATAAAGATATAAAAACCAAATTCTTCAATAAAATCTTTCATGTTATCTATTATCCTAATTAAATCCTCATATAATCCCTTATTCTATACTTTACATCCAAACTTTGCGCTATTTTTTTACAAAGTTCAGTGTCTATACCTTCGATATTTAAGAATGTAATTTCAACATCAGGGATGTATTTTTTTACTTCTTGAACAAAGTTTAAAATCCCCCCAAACGCACCTTCGCCGAAAGAGGAGCGGCACAACTCGTTATATTTTTCTTCATTCTCGACATTTAAACTCACAGATATCTTATCGACTATATTTTTTAGTTCCGGCAATACATTCCTTTTCTGGATTAAATTACCCTGCCCATTTGTAACTATTCTAACTATATGCTGATCTCTCTTTAGTACTGCAGCTATTTTTTTAAGCTCATTGAACCTATAAAATGGTTCGCCAAAACCGCAAAAAGTAACTTCCTTTGATATTTTATGGTTTTTTAATTCTTTTAAAACCTCTCTTGGGCTGGGGTCCTTATCTAATATTAAATTATATTTTCCAAAGCAATCGCCAAAAACAGCGATACAAAATTGGCATTTATTGGAACATGTATTGGTAAGATTTATATAGGTTCTTTCTTTATATTTATACACTGCAACAGGAACCAAAGAGATAGCTCCTATTCCAAAGAGACGCTTACTATTTAACGCCACAGCGCGCATAATATCTCCTTTTGCTATAGATTTTATTTCTGAGGCTAAAATAAGAGATTCATTTATATTAGAAGGGACATTCCTGGTGCCTCTCCTGCTTTGCGGCGCAAGATAAGGAGAATCAGTCTCTAAAAGAATTCTATTTAAGGGCGTATATTTAAGATGGCCCTGTAACTCTTTATTATATGTTACATTAGTAGCATAGGATATGTAGTAGCCCCTATCGAGACAACTTTTCAAGAACTCACGGTTGCCCGAGAAACAATGCATTATCACCTTAGGGTTGTATTTCCTTATATTCTCAAGTAACGCAATAGTCTCTTTCCCAGCCTCTCTGTTGTGAATTATTATCGGTAAATGTGAAAATTGCCGCCAAATTTTTAAAATCTCTTCCATTAATATTAACTGGCTTTTTTTATTCGATATCATGCGATAAAAATCTAACCCCACTTCGCCTAAGGCAACGACTTTTTTATGCCGCAGCAAAGTCAAAAGAGAGCGGACATCTTTTTGTGAAAAATCTTTTGCATAATGAGGATGGCATCCGCAGGCTGCAAATACCTCTTTATAGCCTTTTGAAATTTTAATGGCTTCTTTTGAAGTTTCAATATCAATACCTACATTGACAAGATATTTTATTCCGGATTCAACCGCATCCTGCACCACTTTTTTAATATCAAACTTAAACTCCTGGTGCCAAAGATGACAATGTGTATCAACAATATATGATTCCTGCATCTTTACTCTATCCTCGGAAAGAGAGGTTCTCCTTTTTCAACTCTCTGCCCAGGAGGAATCAAACCCCATTCGGAAATCTCCTTATAATTGCGCAGCTTTATATCATCCTTAAAACCTAAATACTCCCATCCCTTTTGTGTAGATTCTGGCAGAAATGGCGCCAGGGCAACAAGAACAATTCTCAAAACCTCGGCTAAATTATACATCATACAATCCAACTCTTCCTGATTCTCTTTTTTAAGCTTCCAAGGGGCTTTAACTTCAATATACTTATTAGCTCTTCTTATCAGCTCCCAAATTTCAATTATAGCTTCCTGAAAATTCAACACCCGCATCGCTTGATCAACCTTTGGATGAAGCCCAATAACAACATCTTTAAACACATCATCTGCTCTCTCTTTAGCTCTTGAGAAAGGTATTATTCCAGCGTAGTACTTAAGGAGCATATTTAATGTCCTGTAGATAAGATTGCCGAAATCATTAGCTAAATCAGAATTTGTTCTTTGTATAAAAGCAGCTTCCGAAAAAGTTCCGTCAAGACCGAAAGGAACCTCTCTCAATAAGAAATACCTTAAAGCGTCAGTAGAATACTTTCCTGCTATCTGGCGGGGATCTATAATATTACCTTTAGATTTAGACATTTTATCAATCTTTCCGCTATCTTCACTAAGCCACCAGCCATGCGCAAAAATCATTGCTGGAGGTTTTAACCCTAGCATATGCAACATTATCGGCCAGTAAACCGCATGGTATCTTAAAATATCCTTACCTATGAAATGCACATCTGCAGGCCAGAATTTAGAGAACTTTTCCCGATCGTCTACAAAGCCAGGGGCTGTAATATAATTCAACAAAGCATCAAACCAGACATAAGTAACGTGGCCATTGCTAAACGGGATAGGTATACCCCAGCGAACTCTTTCACTTGGTCTTGAAATACATAAATCGAGGAGATCATTTTCCAGAAATGCATGGATCTCATTAAATCTTGACTTCGGCAAAATAAAATTTTTATTTTCATTTAAATATCCCTTTAACCACTCTTTATATTTTGATATTTTAAGAAAATAATTTTTTTCGGCAATATATTCGACCTTTCGTGAACAATCCGGACAAACATCCCCGTTTATCTCGTCTTTTATCCAGAAAGTTTCACAGGGAGCGCAATACCAGCCCTCATACTTAGACTCATATATTTCACCCTTCTCATACAGAATACTAAGTATTTTACCAACGGCATCTTTATGTCTTTTGTCTGTAGTCCTGATAAAATCATCATAAGATATATCCAATTCCTTCCATAATTGATTGAATTTTTCAACAATCGAATCACAGAAAGATTTAACATCGTTAAATCCAGCCTCTATTGCAGCCTTCTCAACCTTCTGCCCATGCTCATCTGTGCCGGTTAAAAAATAAACATCATACCCTTGCATCCTCTTATAACGAGCCAGAGCATCAGCAGCTACATTAGTATATGAATGGCCTATGTGGGGGGACGCATTTACATAATACAGCGGGGTTGTAATGTAAAACTTGTCATTCTTCATTTACAACTTTTTTCTTCTCAGCAAAAGTTATTTTTCTTATTCTTCCATCTTCATACTCCACCTTTGCAGACCTAGCTATAACATTTACATCAATAACTTTAGCTTTGCCGTCATCTAAATTAATTTTGTCTCCTATTTTCGGCATTGTCTTAAGCATCTCGTCGTAAAAACATTTTTCATACCCTAAGCAACACATAAGCCTGCCGCAAACACCTGAAATCTTACCCGGATTCATAGGGAGGTTCTGTTCCTTTGCAAATTTAACAGTAACAGGACTAAATGTTTTCAAAAACGATGCGCAGCATAAAGATCTGCCGCAGATACCATACCCCCCAAGTATTTTCGCCTCGTCTCTTACTCCTATCTGCCTTAATTCAATACGAGTCTTAAAAATCTTTGCTAAATCTCTCACTAAGGATCTAAAATCGACTCTTTCCTCGGCAGTAAAATAAAAAATTATCTTTGTGCGGTCAAATGAATGTTCGGCATCTACAAGTTTCATATCCAACTTATGCTGCCTTGCTTTTCTATCAAATATTCGTATCGCGCCGCGAGCTCTTCTTTTGTTTCTTTTTATCTGTAAAAAATCCTCTCTTGTAGCCTTTCTTATTATTTTAAGCGCACCCTCTCGAACCTTAGTTTCTTTCACTTCTGCAGGCTCGGAAATAACCTCTCCGTAATCATACCCCCTTTCAACCTCTAAAATAACAATATCCCCGGCTTGAATCTGTAAATCTGCAAAAAACGCAACAATAGCATTACCTGCCTCCCGCAATCTCACATTTACTTGATATTCCATATTAAACACAAACCTCCTGCCATATTTTTTTTATAATTGTATAGACCAACTCGGTATTCACATTGGAATCCAACGCATTGTAAAGATACTCCAATTTTTCTATTTTTTCAATTAAATCTTTTTTCTCACTCCTTTTACAAGCCCTATTAAACACAGACAGTTGCGGCACGCCTACATTAATACATAAGCTGTCACGCAATAAAAAAATTATATATTCAATTTTTTCTCTTAATATATTCCTTTGCTCCCCAAGCTCGGTATTATACCCGTTTGGAAAGTTCAATGAGGAAAAAAATATACTCATTTCATTACATAAATCAGCTTCATTTAAATCTCTAAATTTTAAAGCCGCCTCAACGCTACCCTGAGAAATTTTTGCCAAGTAATCCGCTTTACTTATCTCAAAATCAAATTTAGTAAACAATATTTTCTTAATATCATTTTTAGTAAGTGGAGAAAATTTTACCTCTTGGCAGCGCGACCTAATCGTAGGCAAAATAGCATATGGTAGAGCAGTGATGAGAATTATCACAACATCTAATGGCGGCTCCTCCAAACTTTTAAGAAATGCATTACTTGCCTCCTGATTCATCTTCTCAGCCTCATCTATTAAAAAAAATTTCTTTAAGGAACACTGCGGCGAAAGGTTTAAAAATTTTGTTATATCCCGTATATTCTCTATAGTAATCTCGTTACCTTTGCCTTGAGGTTTCAATATAAATATATCGGGATGCATTTCTTTATCAATCTGAAGACAGTTGGAACACTTATCGCATGAGTCAATTCCATTCTCCTTGCAACTAAATGATTTAGCAAACTCCTTGGCTATAGAAAACTTTCCTACACCCTTAGTTCCTGAAAATATAAAGCCATTTGGAATTCTCTTTGATTCAATATATGCCTTAAGAAGAGAAATTGCACCATCCTGTCCTAAAAAATCATCCCAAGCCATGCATTTATTATACGGTAATTCAATCTCGTTTGGGAGTTTTAAATAACTAGAATTCTACCCCTAACCCCGTAT
>CAZAPE010000072.1:0-1415 GCA_964487065.1 uncultured Planctomycetia bacterium
AATAGAGATTAGTAATTTAAAAAAGAAGTTTAATCTAGTTCCCAAACTTATTGCAATTAATATTGCGGATACTGCGGCCAAGAAGATTTATCTCCAGGCTCAAAATAGATTAGCAAAAGAAATCGGAATTGATTTTAAGGAGCTTTCTTTCCCGGAAAATACTTGCACAGAGGTTATAAAAGAAAAGATAATTCAACTGAATAAAGATAGCCAGATCGATGGAATTATTATAATGCAGCCTGTGCCTTGCGCGTTAGATTATGAAGATTTGATGTGTACTATTTCGCCTCTTAAGGATGTTGAAGGCCTACATCCGCTTAATCTTGGAAAGATATTGCTTTCAAAGCCAGAAATAGTTCCTGCAACTGCCAGGGCTATTATAGAGATTCTTGATTCTGTGGTTCGTGATTATACCGGAAAGGAAGTTGTTATGGTCGGACATAGCGCCATAGTTGGTAAACCTGTAGCGTTATTGCTTGCAGACAGACTTGCGACAGTGAGGTTCTGTCACATTGGCACTTCAAAAGCGAATAGATTGATTGAGCATGTAAAAGAGGCTGAAATTCTTATAGTGGCTGTCGGGAAACCGCACCTTATAAAAGGAGAGTGGGTAAGAAAAGACGCTATTATTATAGATGCCGGTATAAATAGGTTAAATGGTAAGATTCTCGGAGATGTAGAGTATGAAAAAGCAAAAGAAAAAGCAAGTTACATTACTCCGGTTCCAGGCGGCGTTGGTCCTGTTACTACTATAATCCTTATGAGCAATCTTATCCGGGCTTTGAAGATAAGAAGAAATATATAGACAATAAAGCAGCCGCCCTAAAGGCAGGAAATAAATGCAAAATAAAATATTGTTTAGTGCAATTTTTTACTTATTAAATATTTTTGCAGTTGCTCAATGCTTAGAAATCAATGCAGATATTAATAAAGCCACAGTTTTTACGGGAGAGGCATGTGAATACAGCATACATATCCAAGGCGAAATTGATGTTTTTCCTTCTATCACAACCCCGGAGCTTGAAAACATCAAGATCATCTCCCGGGGTAAAATAGAGAATTTAAAAATACAGAAAGGTAAAATATATGCAGATTTAGTATATAAATTTTTTATTACCCCAGGCGCTGTCGGCGATTTTGAGGTTAAGGGATTTAAAGTAAAATATAAGGATGAGGAGTATACCGTTGATCCGATTACTATTAAAGTGCAGGTTTTAAATAATATTCCCGACAAAAGTGATAATGATCAAGATTTAAAAACAAAAGGAGAAAAGATTTGGCTGTAAAAGAGCGTAATGTCGTAAAAAATGTTTTACTACGGTGTATGGGACTTAAAAAATACGAGAAATTTGTAGTTGTTACTGACGATATACTTTTTGATGTGGCTCAAATATTTTACTTTAAATCCCTTAACC
>CAZAPE010000072.1:1425-7946 GCA_964487065.1 uncultured Planctomycetia bacterium
AAAAAGCATAGAGTTGGGTTTTGACCCTGTATTTGTAAAATATAATCCCCGCAATCTGCATGGCGAGGAACCACCTGCTATAATTTCAAATATTCTTAAAAATGCAGATGTTGCTTTATTGTTCACATCGAAGTCTATTTCTCATACGACTGCGAGGAAGTCAGCTTCAAAAATTGGCGTTCGGATCGCATCGCTTCCCGGTATCACCTATGAGATTTGTATGCGCACATTAGGTTTTGATTATAATATTTTAAAATGTAAAATTACTCCTCTTTTAAGGAGGCTTAATAGTGCAAATACGATAAGAGTCAAAACAGCTGCGGGTACAGATATAACTTTTTTAGTTTCCGGAAGAAAAGCTTTTCAAGATACAGGTATTTATACAAATAAGGGTGCTTTCGGAAATCTTCCTGCCGGTGAGGTATGCATTGCTCCTGTTGAAGGGAAAGCAGACGGTGTAATTGTTGTCGATGCTTCAATAGCAGGAATAGGTAAGCTTTCTAAAAAGGTGAAGATTAATATTAAAAATGGGCTTTTTTATAAGAGCAACTCAAAAAAAGTAGATGAATTTATTAAAAACCGCGGTAAAAATGCCAGAAATCTTGCTGAATTTGGTATCGGTTTAAATCCACGCGCTCTGATAACCGGGGTAGTATTAGAGGATGAAAAAGCTCTTGGAACATGCCACTTTGCTTTCGGTACAAATATAAGTTTTGGGGGTAAGATTAAAGCCCCTATTCATATTGACGCTGTTTGCTTTAGCCCTGAAGTTTATCTTGATTCTAAAAAAATTGATATTTTTAAATATGGAGGCTGATATGAAAAAGATAATTTTACAGGAATTAAAGCACCATGCCCCTTTTACGATATTCGGGGCGTTAACCGGTGCAGTTTTAATTGTAATTTTCCGCGGTTTACCTAAGGATGTTTCGTATAAATTGTTCTATACTTTTCATCCATTACATGTTTTTCTAAGCGCGCTTGTTACTGCTTCAATGTATAATTTATATAAATGTATAAATTTCGGAAAAAAATGTAGGCTTCTCGCGTTATTTCTTATCGGATATACGGGTTCGGTTGGTATTGCTACAATAAGCGATTCTCTTATTCCGTATTTGGGTGAAGTTTTGTTGAATCTGCCGAACAGAGGAGTGCACCTGGGTTTTATAGAAGAGTGGTGGTTAGTAAATCCTTTAGCTTTAATAGGTATTGTTATAGCTTACTTTATGCCGCGCACAAAAGTGCCTCATTTTGGCCATGTCCTTTTGAGTACCTGGGCATCGTTGTTTCATATTCTTATGGCCGTATCAAGCAGTTTGAATTTGCTCTCTTATGTAGCGATATTTATATTTCTTTTTCTTGCCGTTTGGCTGCCTTGCTGCGCAAGTGATATTGTTTTTCCACTTTTGTTTGTAAAGAAAAAGAGATAAGATGTATTTTAAAAAAAATATTTTTATGTTAAAATTTTAAAATGAAAATACTAATTATAGGTTCTGGCAATGTCGGCGCACATGTGGGGTATCTTTCGCTTTTTTCATCTTACATAGATGAGGTATTGATTTACGATATTCAGAAAGATTTAACATTAGGCAAAGTGCTTGATTTAAATCACGCTGCAGGAGTTCTTAAAAAAAACATAAAATTTACTGCGCTTGAGTCTTTAAACTCTGCAATAGCAGATGTCGTCATAATAACTGCAGGTATGCCGCGGCGTGAAGGTATGAGCAGGTTTGATCTCCTTGAGGTTAATGTCGACATAATGCAGGATATAATAGAAGAGTTAAATGAAGAGGTTTTGAAAAAAGCAATATTTATAATCGTTGCAAATCCCGTTGATGTTCTAACCTATTATTTTTATAAAAAGAGTAAAGTTGAGCGAAAAAGGATAATCGGCATGGCAGGAGCGCTTGATAGCGGCAGGTTGCGTTATTATTTGCATGAAAAAATAAATAATCCGATATCAAAGATTGAACCCTATGTTATAGGTGCTCATAGTAAAGAGATGGTCTGTTTATACGACAAGGGAGATAGAGCCTTAATAGAAAGGGCAAAGGATGAGACAAAAAATGCCGGCGCTCAAATCATATCTTATTATAAAGGCAGTAGCGCATATTTTGCGCCTGCTGCAGGAGTAAAGATTATGCTTGATGCAATCTTTGAAAATAAATCTGATATTATTGCCTCAGTTGCAGTTTTAGAGGCAGAGTATGGATTTAGTGATATTGCTTTTGGTGTTCCGTTAAGGATTAATAAAACTGGAATTAAAAATATAATAGAATTAAAACTAACCGAATCTGAAAAAGCGCAATTAGCCGGCTCAATAAAAGGCATTCAGGATGCAATTTCCTACCTTAAAGAGAAAAGCCTTATCTGATGAATAATTTTGACGTTGCAATAATCGGTGCCGGTCCCGGCGGATACACGGCTGCAGTTCTTGCGGCACAAAAAAATCTTAAAACACTGCTTATTGAGAAAGATAATCTTGGAGGAGTGTGTCTTAACGCAGGCTGTATTCCGACAAAATTCATTCTTTATGCCAGCAATCTCATATATTCAATAAATACGGGTTCTAATTTTGGAATTAAAGCTCTTGATTTAAAGTTAAATTATGATGAGCTAAAAATTAATAAGGATAAGGAGGTATCTCAACTAAGGAAGGGTATCGGATTTTTGCTTCAAAAAAGAGGTGTTATAGTAAAGGAGGCTCAAGGCAAGATTATCTCTCCAAATGAGGTTTTGCTGGAAAAAAATGGAAACAAAGAAAAAATATCTGCAAAGTATATTATTGTTGCAGCAGGATCGAGCCCGCTTTCGTTAAGTAATATAGAGTTTGATTATAATAATATCCATTCATCATCTTCAATACTAAATATAGATTCACTTCCAAAGTCGCTGATTATTGTAGGGGCCGGGGTTATTGGCGTTGAATTAGCAATGCATTTTGCAAGAGTCGGAACTAAAGTAGAGCTCATTGAGTTAAAAGAGAGAATTTTGCCTAATGAAGATGAAGAGGTTTCCAGCGTACTTGAGAGAGTTTTAAGGAAGATGCAGATCGGTATCCATACCAAAAGTGAGGTAATAGCTTTTAAAAAGGAAGCGAAGTTTTTCAATATTGATATTGATTCTGGATTAAGATTGCGCTCCGAAAAGATGCTTATTGCAGTCTCAAGAAAGGCAAATTTGGACAGTATCACAATGCTTAAAAATATTGCTGTTGAAAACGGGTTTTTAAAAGTTAATGCGCGGATGCAAACAAGTATTCAAAATATATATGCAATCGGAGATATTAAAGGCGGTTTTATGCTTGCGCATTCTGCTTCATATGAGGCTAAAATAGCTATTGCTAATATTTTAGGTGAAGATAGGGTTGCGGATTATACGGCGATGCCTGTATGCGTTTATACCGATCCTGAAATAGCGAGAGTTGGTTTATTTGAGGAAGAGGCTAAATCTTCTGGCTTTGATATTGCAATTGCAAAATTTCCTTTCGCATCATTAGGCAAGGCTAAAGCGGTTTCTAAACAGAATGGTTTTGTTAAGCTTATCGCGGATAGAAAAAATAAAATAATTTTAGGCGTACATATAATTGGGCCTTGCGCCACAGAGTACATAACAGAAATGTGTATGGCGGTTAAATTTAAAATACCCTACACAGCGTTGCTTGATATTATTCATCCGCACCCAACCTTCTCAGAAGCCCTGCAGGAGGCAATTGAGATTCTAAATAATCAGCCGATTCATACCCTTTAATAGAAGCACTGAAAATATTGTCTTGCAGTAATGTTTATGGGGAATTAAAATTCTAACTATGGAAAATTTAAGAATTGCTGTATCTCAAATCAATTCAATCGTAGGCGATTTAAAAGGCAACAGCGAAAAGATACTCGGCTGCCTTAAGAGATTAGATAAGTATGCTCCGGATATAGTTTTGTTCCCTGAACTTGCATTGGTAGGGTATCCACCCGAAGATCTGCTGTTAAAGCCTCATTTTAGAAGCGATTGCCGTAAGGCCCTTAAGTATATTATAAAAAATAATAGCTCAACTGCAGTTGTTGTATTAGGCTATGTCCAAGAGCAAGGCAAGAATGTCTATAATTCAGCTGCTATCATAAAAGGACGAAGGTTAATTACATCATATCGCAAAATAAACTTGCCTAATTACGGGGTTTTTGATGAGGCAAGATATTTTACGCCCGGCGTAAAGCCGCTTTGTCTTGATGTAAACGGAATAAAAGTTGGCGTAAGTATCTGCGAAGATATATGGAAAGAGTATAACCCTTCTATTGCGGAGTCGCTTATAAATATAGATATACTTCTTAATCTTTCCGCCTCTCCTTATCAGAAATCTAAAATCCAACAAAGAATAGATTTGCTTCAGAGTATTTCAAAAAAGTTCAATATAGATATTGTCTATGCTAACCTAATCGGGGGCCAGGATGAGTTAGTTTTTGACGGCGCAAGCATGATAGTTGCCTCAAGGAAGGTTAGAAAAATAGCAAAGCAGTTTCGGGAAGATGACATTGTCCACGATTTCGTCTTCAAAAAGAAAAACAATAAAGCCCTGAGTAAAAGAATAGATTTGATACCGGTTATTTTTAAAAATAACCAAAAAAAAGCAAAGATAGAAACTAAAAATATAAGAATAATGAATAAAACAGAAGAGATATACAACGCTCTTCTTTTAGGCACCAGGGACTATGTTAGAAAAAATAGTTTTAAAAAAGTTGTCATAGGCCTAAGCGGCGGCATAGACTCCTCTCTTGTTGCGGTTATTGCATGCGATGCTCTTGGGTGCGAGAATGTTTTAGGTCTTGCAATGCCTTCAAAATACTCTTCAAAGGATTCATTATCCGATGCAGAAATGCTGGCGCGTAATTTGGGTATAAAAATAATGACAATACCCATAAAAGGAATACATAATGCGTATATAGAAAGTTTGAAGAAGGTTTCAGATGGATTTGTTAGCGGTAAAACTGAGGAAAATATCCAGGCGCGTATAAGAGGTAATATTATAATGGCGTTTTCAAATAAATTCGGATACCTTGCTTTGACTACCGGGAATAAATCCGAAGTCTCAACCGGGTATTGCACGCTTTATGGCGATATGGCGGGAGGTTTTGCTGTAATTAAAGATGTGACAAAAACAGTAGTTTATAAGCTTGCAGAGTGGAGGAATTTAAAGGCTGGTAAAAAAATAATTCCTGCAAATGTTTTTAGGAAACCGCCTTCGGCTGAGCTAAAGCCGAATCAAAAAGACCAGGATACGCTTCCAGAATATAATATGCTCGATAGAATAATTCTACTTTATATAGAGAAAGATATGAGTTTTGATGAAATAGTAAAATCAGGATATGATAAGGATGTTGTAAAATCCGTTATCAGGATGATAGACAGTAATGAATATAAGCGCCGCCAGGCGCCTCCTGGGATAAAAATTACACCCAAAGCTTTTGGTCGTGATAGGCGTATGCCTATAACATGCGGCTATAAAGTTTAGCTGCAAAATTATTTTTTTAAAAAAAATAAAAGATTGCTGTTACTAACATGTCAAGATGTCCGCTTTTTCTAACAAGTGATATGTCCGGTTTTGGTTAATATCAACAGCAGTTCTTTTTCTTTTGACTGCTGTTTCTTTTTGTTTATAACGTGAATTTGCAGATAAAGTCTTAGGTGTATAATAGCCCAGTATATGAGGACCATATCCTACAGTCATAGAGCTGTCTATATGCTCATATACGGTTACTTTGCATTTAACGAATGATATTCTTAGCTCTGTAGGTCCTATCTGGAATATCCTGTTGTTAAATGAGATTGTATTATCATTATTTACTGTTCTTTCATGTTTAAAACAGAATACTCTATCTAGCTCTACAGTATCAGGAACCGGAATAAACGCGGTTCCTTTCTGTTCAGGTTTTATTGCAAAACGTTTGTTATATTCTTTAAGGTACTCTGTTTTCAGGTATTTGTTTGCCTCCTCCAGCGTCTTAATGCCTCTTAGTCTTAATTCCTGAGGTATCCTGCCTTGTAAGGTCTGATTCAGCCGTTCTGATCTGCCTCTTGCCTGAGGTGAGTATGAGGGGATATGCTGAATGCCTAATTCCTGCAATGCTCTGCCTATCTGTGTCGGATCATCTTTTGAGACTCTATCTCCTGCTTTCTTGGTCAGCCAGAAATGGCTTGCTCTATCTGTGTACAGTGAACAGAATATGCCGTTCTTTTCAACAGTGTTATATATCAGCTTCATACAGGTAAGAGAGTCTTCTTCTTTTGCCGGTTCAATATCATACATTCTGTTGTTTGCATCATCAATTATAGTAACTATATCGTACTCTATTCCGTTACCAAGCCAGTCATGCGGAGAACCATCCATATGAAGCATCATGCCTGTTAAAGGTTTCCTGGGCCGGCGTTTTCTGTGTTTATCCCGTCTGTTACGTTTTTTAACCAATCCTGCCTCCTGTAATGCAATCCTTATCCAGTTATAACTTAAATCTATATTATGCTCATTCTGCAGCTTC
>CAZAPE010000073.1:0-6005 GCA_964487065.1 uncultured Planctomycetia bacterium
GCTAAACAATGTATACAATTAGGGGCTATTCAGTTTAATCTGACCGGAGGAGACCCCTTATTAAATAAAGATATTTTTAAGATAATAAAAGCATTACAGCCTTGTAAAACTTTTATCAGTATCAACACGACAGGGTGGCTTTTAAATAAGGAGGTTATACAGCAGTTAAGAAAATCGGGCGTAGACATGATAAAGATGAGTCTAGACAGTCCTCAGGCTTCGGAACATGACCGTTATCGGAACAGCCCGGGTTGTTATCAAAAAGTTATGGAGAACTTACAACTAATAAAAGCAGCCGGCGGTGTAAGAAGCCATATTTCTACGGTTACTATCCCTGAAAATATACGGAATGGAAAACTCTTCGATATCGTGTCCCTATCTGAGGAATTTAATGCGACATTAGCATTGACTATACCGTCACCCGCTGGTAAATGGTCGGATACCTACAATAACCTGATTACCAGTAATGACAGAAAAATCCTGAACGAGTTGCTTAAAAAACACCTCTTGGTAACTCAGGATATAGATTCATGCTACAGAAAAAAACGTTGCCCGGGCGGGATGGAGTCTCTTTATATAACCTGTTACGGAGATGTGATCCCGTGTTCTGTCCTACAGGTTTCTTTCGGAAATATTCGCGAAGAAAGTTTGAAGACAATTTACAAGAGGATGACCCAATTCCCTCCTTTAAAAAAATCAGTTAATGTCTGCAAAACAGGTGAGTCCGAATCTTTTATAAATAAGTGGCTAAAACCTATTGCCAAATATGATGTCTTTCCTGTAAACATATTTGACCACCCTTCTTTTTCGAAAAATAAGGATAATACATAACGTATGGAATAAAAATCGAAGTTCGGCTTAGCTAAATAATCTAGAAACAGATATAAATAAAAGATTAAGATATAATGAAAATAGGATTGATACATTGCCCCTTTAAACACAGGGCTTTTTCTGAAAATCTAAAAGTCGTTGACGAAGAATTCTGTTTGGCTCCACCGATAATCCTGGCCTATGTTGCGGCAGTATTAGAAAAAGCCGGACACGAAGTGATGATAATAGATGCCAATGCCCTGCGACTTAGTAAAAAGAAAACATTAGAGATTTTGAAAGAGTTTTCCCCAAAAATTATTGGTTTCCGCGCAGATACTTACTGGTTTCATAGAGTCGTAGAATGGGCCAATTATGTTAAATCAGCTATGGACGTTAAGGTTATTGTGGGCGGGATTAATGTAACTTTATATCCTAAAGAATCTCTTTCTTATCCCTGCTTCGATTATGGAATAACAGGAGAGGCCGTTGAATCGCTTCCGAGGTTGATATCAGCCTTAGAAAAAAATGGAAGTGTTGACAATATAGAAGGAGTTGTATATAGAGATAATGGGGAAATAGTGATAAATCCTTCTTCTAATAAACTACTGGATTTTAACGACTACCCTTTTCCGGCCCGACATCTTTTGCCTAACAACTTATATTACTCCTTCACTTCTCAGCGAAAAAATTTTACGGTCATGCTCACAACAACAGGATGTTCATATAAATGTACATTCTGCGCCATAGCAAACCTTCCCTATAGAAAAAGGTTGTCTAAAAGTGTTGTAGACGAAATAGAGGAATGTTACCGAAAGTATAACGTTCGCGAAATAGATTTTTTTGATGCCACATTTTTCATGGATAAAAAAAGGGCTATCGAAATATGCGAAGAGATATTAAGGCGTAATATCAAAATTGAATGGTCGTGCAGGTCACGAGTCGATGTCGTTGACGAGGATATTTTAGAGAAAGCCTCCCGAGCAGGATGCAAAAAGATTTACTATGGGATAGAATCTGTTTCTCCCCAGGTGTTAAAGGATATCAATAAGCAGATTGACCACAAACAAACAATGAGGATTATCGAGTTGACTCACAAATATGGAATTAAAACTCTGGGGTTCTTTATGGTGGGCAATCCCGGAGATACAAAAGAAAGCATTCTCGCTTCCATAGATTTCGCCAAAAGGATCAAATTGGATTTCATCCAAGTATGCAGAACTATTGCTAAACCAAACACTGGCTTAAATAACATTTTGTGTAAAGAGTGTAAGACGGATTACTGGCGAGAGTATGTTTTAGGCAAAAGAGGAGAAGACCGCTTACCTGCCCCTTGGTCAAATATGTCTGAAAGAGAGATTGAAAGATATACTCGAAAATTTTATAGAGATTTTTATTTCAGGCCGCAGTATATACTCAGAAGAATCTTTAACTTGAAATCCGCCGGTGAATTTGTTAGATACTTAAAAACAACTATGAAATGGCTCTTTGTCAATCATAGTGATGTCAAACGATGCGATAAATCACTCTATAGTTAGTTTCTATCTTAGCGATTTTCTCAGTTCTTGAAAGGCATATCGATGTTTGCATAGGATTTATTGAGGGAATTTTAATTAGGAGGATAAAATCAATGCGGCTTGCATTTCCGAGAAAACATGTTGTTTGCTATCCTGGATTCCATAAGGATATTCTCAGGAATTTATTCCTTAACAAAGGCCAAAGAGGCGCCTTAGTAGAGAATTTGGAAAGGAATTTTGCGGAATATGTTGGTGTAACACATGCTATAGCCGTATCTTCCAGAAGACAAGCCTTATATTCAATCTTGAAAAATCTGGGTATAGGAAAAGAAGACGAAGTACTTCTTCCTGCAGTCACACATCCAAGCATGGCCTTAGTCATTAAAGATATAGGCGCAAAACCTTTATTTCTGGATTTTTCATCCGGTTCTTTCAGTATAGATTTGAACCATCTGAAGAGAAACATTAATGATAAAACCATGCTTATTATAGCAACTCACCTTTTTGGCGTTCCTTGTGATATTAAAAATGTTATGCAAATAGCAAAAGACAGAAATATCGAAGTAATCGAAGATTGTGCTCATAGTATCGGTGTAGCGGTTGACGGAAAAAAAGCAGGAAGTTTCGGGAAAGCCGGTTTTTTTAGCTTTGAAACTACAAAATCAATAAATGCACTTGGCGGCGGTATGATAACGACCGATGATTATCACTTATACGCCAGAATAAAGAAGGAGATAAGTTCTTATAGATACCCTGCGGCCACGGATGTCTTTAAGAAGATCTTGCGTTTTCATATACATAGCTTATACAGTAATAGGTTCTTTTTCGCTTTCGGTCTATTTCCTCTTTTTTGCTTACTGGATAACTTTGGTATAGATTTAATTCAATTTTACAAAAAGCGCCGTAAGATGGGGTTAGGCAGTTACAAAACCAGATTTAGCGATATGCAATCAGTTCTGGCCACAAAACAGTTGAATAAAATAGAAGAAAACAATAAAAAAATAAAAGAATCAGTTGAATCCCTCAAGGAAAGAATAACTTCACCGTATATAAAATATATTGAAAAACCCCGAGGAGTAAAAGATGTCCAGTATTTATTTACTTTGCTTCTGGAAAATAGAGATATATTTCGGAAACTCCTGTTAAGAAGAGGCATAGACAGTGAAAAGGATCTGTTCCAGAGCTGCCCTAAGCTATTCGAAAATAGTGATGAATTTCATAATTCGAAAGAGATTCTACAGAAGACATTGCAAATTTCAATACATGCCGGTTTAAGTAAAAATGATATAAGTTATATAGCAAATGCTATAAATAAAATATCAGCGGATTTGGGCCCATGAAAAAATGCGTTAAATTTAAATCCTTGGTTAAGAGACAAAATATATTCTCGCTCTTATTGATTTTCGTAGTACTGACGGTATTTTACTTTCCTTTATTCGAAAATATTAATTCTCCTGTGGATAATAGTGATTACCAGCAATACTATTACCAGATGGGTTTATTGAAAAAAATATGCCTCGAATACGGACAATTCCCGTTAAGAAACCCCTTCCTTGCAGGAGGCTACCCAATTCCCGGAAACCTACGGACATTCATTTTAAATCCCCTTAATATATTTACACTATTATCTGGAGAGGTAGCGGGTATCAGACTTTCAACATTCTTATTAATTATGTTTTGTGCTTCCGGCATGTTCTATCTTACCAGAATTGTCCTGAAATATAACTATGCAGGTTCGATATTTTCGACCTTAACCTTTATGCTCAGCGGATGGGGAGTATTCCATATAGTAGGAGGAGATTATGAAAAACTATATTTTTATTTATTGCCTTGGCTAATAGCCTTTTTTATAAGGGCAAAAGCAAATAGAAGATTCGTTGTATTGGCAAGTTTGATGTTAGGATTGGTCCTGGTCGAAGGCGGGTTAATAATAATACCAGTGGCACTTTTTTTATTTATCTATGCCTTTTTACAAAGTAGCATCGTTTTTAAAAATAAAAGGTGGAAAATAGACATTTCTTTTCTTGGGAATCTGCTTTTAATATTTTTATTTGCCGGGCTTTTGTACGCAGTTAAGATTATTCCTATGCTAAATTTAATCAAAATGAACGCGGTTGATTATATTCATTTTCCCGGCGAACATTCCTATGCGCTAGCATCATCTCTTTCTAAAACCAGCGGCCATGCGCTCAATTTCACAAGTTTACAGAATCTTTTATTGAACAAGGAATACGCTGGATATGGCAAGTTTAATCTTGGTATTATTCCCATTATATTTTTTTTGTTGTCCGGTTTAATCTTTTTTAGGAAAAATTGGCGTTATCTGTTAACGCTATCAATCTTTGTCGTACTATCATTCGGTGCAAATAGCCCTATAGACTTGTTTAAACCACTATGGCATATGCATCCTTTTGTACACGGGATATGGAAGTTGGATAAATATTTCTCATTCCCAATGCTATTTTTGATTTCATTAATTGGAGGAAAACTGTTCTTAATCCCGGAAAGAATTAACAGGTTCAAAATTCCCCTTAAGCTTATTTTAATTATCATTGCACTAATAGGCATAATTAATATGTTCGCCGAAAATAAAAAAGGATTAGTTTTTTCTTACAAAGAAATCCCTGAAATAAAAAAAGTCGATAGTTTTTTTCAGGTAAGAGTCAAGAAATATAAAGTATGCGGACCTTTTGATGTCGATGCCCCTGATGAAAAATTTACTCGTTTCTACTGGTTTTCAATGTTACAGGGGTTTGGGGTTGTTAACAACATCCTGGGTTCGGCTGCCTTGCCTCTTGAAGAGCGCATCATTCCCAAATATTTTGTCGATAATAAATATTACGATGAAATAAAACAATCCGCTGACAGTAATCCCATGAAACATCAAAAAATAAATCCCTCCTATAAAGGCGAGGTATTTTTTAATAAGGTTGACAACTACGCGAGATTTGAATATTTTAGCCCGAATAAATTGAAGGTTTTTGTACATATGGTTGATTCGCCGGATATCTTAGTAATAAATCAAAGGTATGATACGGGATGGAGATGCAGCATAGGTAAATTGAAAAACTGGCGAGGCCTTTTAGGAATTGAGCTCGAAGAAAAGGGGGATTATGTAATTCAACTAAAATATATGCCAAAGGATTTCCTATCCGGTTTAATCATAAGCCTTTTAACCTTAATCGGGATTATTATCTATTGGAAAAAATGCAAAAGATAATCTTTGTTAATCCACCCTTAACATCTTATCAACGATATGGCATTTTAGGTTCTGTTTTAGGTGAATTGCAGCCTGTTAGTCTCTGTTATCTTGCTTCTGCTACACGCAAAGCCGGTTTTGAGGTTGAAATTATTGATGCACCAGCTCTGAGAATGGAGACAAAAAGGGTAGTAGAAAAGATCACTGCAAGTTCACCTCAATATGTTGGAATTACCGCCACCACCTGCTCTATCTTCAATGCAGGCTTACTCGCTAAAACCATAAAACAGCGTGACCCTAAAATAGTGACTATTGTAGGAGGAGTACATGCGTCTGCTCTGCCTAAAGAAACTATGCAGACTTTTAAAGATTTTGACTTTGGGGTAATCGGGGAGGGAGAAAAGACCATTGTTAATCTATTACAAGCCTTAGAGAATGGATTTGATTTAACAAAAACTGGAGGAGTTATATCTCGAAAAGGC
>CAZAPE010000073.1:6015-7787 GCA_964487065.1 uncultured Planctomycetia bacterium
GACCTAATAATCTCACCCCCTTCCATACCTATAGATAACCTGGATTCTCTGCCTAAGCCCGCCTGGGATTTGTTGCCGGATTTCAGCTGTTATATACCGAATTTATCAAGCCTTCACAGGCTTCCGGCGGCAGTGCTTATAACTTCCCGAGGCTGTTCAAAAAAATGCCTTTTTTGCGATAAATCGGTCTTCGGTAATAGAGTAAAGGCCCACAGCCCGGAATATGTCATCGATATGATAAGATACTTATATAAAAAACAGCAGGTCAGGGAAATTATCTTTAAGGATTCGGATCTGGCGTTCTCTAAGGATAGGATAATGAAAATTTGTGAAATGCTTAGGACAGAAAACCTTAAGATAAACTGGACATGTATGATGCGGCCGGACAGTATTGATAAAGACATTTTAGGGGAGATGAAAGAAGCAGGGTGTTGGCAGGTCGGAATTGGAATAGAAAGCGGTTCTCAAAGAATCCTAGATTTTTTAGAAAAGGATATGACCTTAGAGCGAATCGAGTCATGCGTTAAACTCCTCAATAAATTTGGGTTTAACATAATAGGGTACTTTATGTTAGGCTTACCCTTTGAGTCAAAAGACACGATTAATGAAACGATGGAATTTATCAACAATATTAAAATAGATAATATGAAACTTAATTTTTTTACTCCCTATCCCGGCGCGCCGATATATGCAAATATAGAAAAATACGGAAATTTTACGGATGATTGGCCTAAGCTAAACGGAGCCTATCCAGTATTTACTCCATCCACCCTAAAAGAAGATGATTTGCAATATTCTTCCAGAAAGATGCTTAAAGAGTTTTATTTTAGACCAAGGGTAATTATGAACTATGTGAACAGGTCCTTAAACCTAAGGACTTTTTTAAGATTCTTCGCAGGGATGCTAACTTTGAGTAAATATGTTTTGAAAAAAAAATAACCATGAAAATAAAAGTAGATACATTGTTTTTGCTAATTATTTCAATCACAATAATCCTGTTCTGTCTCCCACTCCTCAATCATATTAAACATATCAGCAGTAACGACGAATGGGTTAGCGCATTCGCTTTTAACCATTTTAGCCGGATGTCTATTCTTAAATATCACCAGATTCCTCTCTGGTCTCCTTTTTGCGGTGGAGGATTCCCTATTATAGGCTGCACTTATCTGGGGTTTCTTAACCCCTTATTTATCCTGGTATTAATTTTCGGGGAAGTTATCGGATTAAAACTAATAGTTCTCTTAATTTATTTGGCTGCAGGGACAGGCATGTATTATCTTACTAGATTTGTGTTTAATTATCACCCTTTTGCAGCGGTCTTTTCAGCTCTGGTCTTTACTCTTTCCGGTTATTTACCCAGTTTACTAAATGACGGAAATTATTTTCATGCCTACATTTATTTTTTACCCTGGGCATTAGCATTTTATTTAAACGCAGTGCAGACTGATAAGAAAATAAAGTATGTTATATTATGTACTGCTGCACTAAGTTTAATATTGCTTCAATCGGGTTTCTTTTTCGTTATAGCTTCCGGCTTGCTCTTCTTATTTGCTGTGGCCAGCACAGTAGGGGTTGATTCCAAAAAAAGAAGGCTAAAGATAAGTCCGAGTTACATAAAAATTTTTCTAATCATTATATTATTGGTAATATCTATCAGTGCTGTAAAAATATTGCCTGTAGTCAATTTAATAAAATCCAGAGCCGGGCCTGCCCATTCAATTTATGAGGATGATTATGAGGCAATTTCCAAAATAGCGGTAAAGATGGGTTCA
>CAZAPE010000074.1:0-7762 GCA_964487065.1 uncultured Planctomycetia bacterium
CAATGCAATTTAGTGGAAGATTAAATCATCTATTTTGGCAGGATCATTACAAGTGCATTTTTAATCGGGCTATCTCTTAGTTATCTTATCATGGGTTTTCTCAGATTTAAAAAATAACAAGTCTTATTAATAAAAACTTGACAATAAATGTTGCCTCAATATAATGCACATATGTGCATTATTAAGGAAGAGCATAAGCTATGAGACCCAAAAAGCCAAGGTGGGTAAAGTGTGCGCCAGGTGAACGCTGTTTTAGACCGCAGTGCAAACCCCTGAGTAAATTGGAAGGCGTACATATGACGATTGATGAATTTGAGGCTATAAGGCTGGCTCACTTGGAAGGTTTTGATCAAGAAAATATTGCCCAAAAGATGAAAGTGCATCGTTCAACTATATCCCGCATTTTAGAATCAGCCCATAAAAAGATAGCTGATGCCCTTGTTAATGTTAAAGCAATAAAGATAGATGATGGATGTTGCAAAATCATAGAGAAGGGTAAAAGATGAAAGAGAAAAAGAAATTTTTGTTAATAGCAGCTATATTTTTGACATGCTTTTATTTGCCTGTTGAAATACTATCTTTTAGAAACCCCATATTTGAATCTCTGGCACTGATGCGGTGGTATGCAAGAGAGCATGTTTTGCTTTGTCTTATTCCTGCATTTTTTATTGCCGGTGCTATTTCTGTGTTTATCAGCAAGGCATCGGTAATCAAATATTTCGGAGCAGGAGCAAATAAAGCTCTTGCTTATGGCGTTGCTTCTGTATCAGGTGCGATGCTTGCGGTATGTTCCTGTACGGTTCTGCCTTTATTTTCAGGGATATATAAGCGCGGTGCGGGTATTGGTCCGGCAGTCGCCTTTCTATATTCCGGGCCGGCTATTAATGTTTTAGCAATTATTATGACTGCTCGGATTCTTGGTTGGGAGCTCGGTGTCACACGGGCTGTGGGAGCAGTAATTTTTAGTGTTGTTATTGGTCTTTTGATGCATTTAATTTTTATTAAGGAAGAAAGGGCAAAAAAGACAGAAAGAGATCTATTTGCCCAAGAGGTTAAAGAGCCAAGAGCTTTATGGCAGAGTGCTCTGTATTTTGCTGCTATGGTTGGATTTCTTATATTTGCTAACTGGGCAAGGCCCCAAAATAGAGAAACAGGTTTATGGATCTTAATGTTTGCAGTTAAATGGTATCTGGCAGCAGGTTTTCTTATTATCACTGTGATTATGGCTTTTAAATGGTTTAATAAAAATGAAATTAAAAATTGGACTCAAAGTTCCTGGACTTTTGCCAAGCAGATTATGCCGTTACTTCTTATGGGAGTTATTGTTGCAGGGTTGTTTTTAGGTAGGCCAGGGCATGAAGGATTGATTCCTTCCTGGATAATTGCCAGGGCAGTCGGTGGAAATTCGCTTCTTTCTAATTTTTTTGCGTCAGTCGTAGGCGCTTTTATGTATTTTGCAACTCTTACCGAGGTTCCGATATTACAGGGGTTAATTGGATCCGGTATGGGCAAGGGGCCTGCTCTGGCGCTGCTTCTGGCGGGGCCGGCATTAAGTCTTCCCAATATGCTGGTTATAAGAGGAGTAATAGGCACAAAGAAAACTGTAGTCTATGTAAGTCTTGTTGTAGTAATGGCGACAATAAGCGGGATTATATTCGGAACTGTTATCAGATAGGAGAAATTACAATGAAAATTGAAATACTCGGAATGGGTTGTCCGAAATGCAAAATGCTTTATGAAAATGCTAAAAAAGCAGCGCAGGAGGTAGGTATTCAGGCGGAGGTTGTTAAGGTTGCGGATATGGATAAAATTACCGGATACGGTGTAATGATGACGCCGGCTCTGGTCGTAGATGGCCAGGTAAAGGCCTCAGGAAAGATTCCTTCAACTGAGGAGATCAAGCAATGGTTAAAAAAATAATAGTAGTTTTAGCTCTATTTATGGTTTTTTTGCAGGTTGCATCTGCTGAAGAAAACACACAATACGGAAGCACTCAAACCATTGCCTACTATTTTCACGGATCGTTTCGTTGCGTTACTTGCAACAACATGGAAAAATACTCCAGAGAAGCGATTGAGGTCAATTTTAAAGACGATCTTCGATCGGGAAAGCTGGAGTTTAAAGCGGTTAATGTGGAAGATCGGAGTAATGAGCATTTTGTGAATGACTACCAGCTTTATACTAAATCGCTTATTCTTTCGCTGGTCAAAGACGGCAAAGAGATTAAATCAAAAAATCTTGATAAGATCTGGGAATATTCTCGCAATAAGCAAAAGTTTATTGATTATGTGACCGGTGAGATAATTGGATTCATGAAGGACGTGCAGTGATGGAAATGTTAATCGCTTTTGGCTCGGCGTTATGGCTTGGGATGCTTACCTCGATAAGCCCCTGTCCTTTGGCGACAAATATAGCAGCGGTCTCTTTCCTTTCTAAGAAGATAGCGCATCCTGCTATGGTATTTATTTCAGGCCTTGCTTATACGCTGGGCAGGATGGCTGCTTATGCGGCCCTGGGCTGGATTATTATCAGCTCTCTTTTAAGTGTTCCGCAGGTCGCGCAGTTTTTGCAGAAGTATATGGTTAAGGCATTGGGGCCTATTCTGATAATTGCCGGGGTTTTCTTATTGGAATTAATCACAATCAGACTGCCCGGTCTATCTCTGTCTGAAAAGCATCGCAGCAGGCTCTTTGAATCAGGTGCGCCGGGAGCATTTTTGTTAGGGCTGATATTTGCCCTGTCTTTCTGCCCTATTTCTGCGGCATTGTTCTTCGGCAGCCTGATACCGTTAGCGCTTAACAGCAAAGTCGGGACTCTACTGCCGCTTATATACGGAGTAGGGACGGGGCTTCCGGTTATTATATTTGCTTCTGCCTTTGCGCTTGGTGTTACTTCGATGAGCCGCTGGTTCCGGAGAATTACAAAAATCGAATATTATACCCGCAGGATAACCGGGATAATTTTTATTCTGGCGGGGCTCTATTATACGGGAATCTATATTTTTAAATTATTTTAAAAGGAGCCAGATATGGAGCATGTTATTCGCCAGGAGCGGCGTCTAAGTTTTTTTGAAAAGTACCTGACCGGCTGGGTTCTGCTTTGTATTGTGCTGGGAATAATACTTGGCAAATTATTTCCCCAGATAGCCGTAGTGCTTGATAAGTTTTCTATTTATCAGGTATCGATTCCAATTGCGATATGCCTTTTCTTTATGATGTATCCGATCATGGTGAAAATAGATTTTGCTGAGGTCATTAAAGCCGGAAAAACTCCTAAACCGGTTATTCTTACTTTATTTGTAAATTGGTGCATCAAACCCTTTACCATGCTTGCCATTGCGGCATTTTTCCTTGGAGTTGTATTCAAAAAATGGCTGCCGGGGATGGAGATTGTTAAAGGCGGGGCGGAGGTTGAATTATTCCGCTCCTATATTGCAGGGTGTATTTTGCTCGGCATAGCGCCGTGCACTGCAATGGTTTTAATCTGGGGCCATTTAGCTCGCGGCAATGACGGCCATACTCTTGTTATGGTTGCGATAAACTCTTTAACGATGTTATTTCTCTATGCGCCTCTGGGCGGGTGGCTTCTGGGCGTAAATAAAATGCCTATTCCCTGGCAGACAATAGTTTTATCAGTCGTAATATATGTGGGATTGCCTCTTTTTTTAGGGTATAAATCGCGCAAATTTATAATAGCCAGGAAAGGTTTTAAATGGTTCCAAGAGAAGTTTATCCATTGCCTGACGCCGGTTTCTATATTTGCCCTGCTTGTTACATTGATTCTGCTCTTTTCTTTTAAAGGAGAGTTTATTATTAATCAGCCTCAGGTGATTCTTCTGATAGCAGTGCCTATTTTTATCCAGACCTGTTTAATCTTTGCTCTTACCTATGGTCTGGCGAAGTGGCTGAAGTTAGGATATCGCGATGCTGCTCCGTCAGCTTTAATTGGAGCAAGCAATCACTTTGAAGTAGCTATTGCGACCTCGACAATACTTTTTGGACTATCTTCCGGGGCCTCACTCGCTACTGTTGTAGGTGTTTTAATAGAAGTTCCGGTTATGCTTTTGCTGGTCAGGATTTGCACAAAGACAAAAGGTTGGTTTAAATAGCAAAAGATACTACGACAAAGATAGTTAAAAATTATAAAATATAGGTATTTTCACTCGCCAGTAGTTGTAGTCAGGCGGATTCATCCAGATGTTTCAGGATTCGCACCTTCTTTTATGTCTCTCTTTGCCTCTGTGTGAAAGGAGGTTTAAATTTCCGAAGAAAAGAATTTGACAACGCGCCTTGACTAAGATATACTAACAATTGTAGTTAGAAATTGTATTTGTAACATCGTGTGATTTCAGGGGTTACGGTTTTCTTTATTACAATTCTGGAAGTTAACCTCTAATTTTACCTCGAAGAAAAACAGTATTTATCAATTCAAAGGGAGTTAAAGCATTGAAAGAAGTTTTATTTATCAGTTTTGAATATCCTGCAGGTAAGAGTTATTGCGGCGGGGTTGGACAAATAGTTAAACAATCGCGTGAGGCGATGCTTGATTTGGGGTATGAACCATATGTACTCATAACCTCAGAATTTAAAAAGTCTTTGCATTTTTCATAAATAAAGGCTATTGTAAGAGCAAGAGTATTAATTTAAACAATAAAAGAGGAGGTAGTTATGGAGTGGAGAGACGTGCCGACGCCTGAAGAAATTATTGATATAGGCAAAAAGAAAATCGATGGGTCGAAGAAATTTATGCCCTGGATAATTCTGGGTTTTGTTGTCCTTTTTCTCTTCAAAGGATTAATTTATTCTATCGGTCCGGATGAGGTAGGGGTAATTCAAAGATTCGGTAAATATATAGGGCAAAGCATGCCTGGCCTTCACGCAAAGATTCCCTTTGGCGTCGATAAGGTTACCCCGATAAAGGTTAAGAAGATATTTAAGGAGGAGTTTGGTTTCCGCACGGTTCGTCCCGGAGTAATTACAAAATATTCAAAGCAGCAATACCTTGAAGAGTCATTAATGCTAACCGGGGATTTAAATATACTAGATGTGCGCTGGATAGTTCAATTTAAAGTTAATGACCCTGTGAAATTACTATTTGCCACTCAAGACCCCTTAGATAATATACGTGATATATCAGAGGTCGTAATGCGCCGTTTTGTGGGTGATTATACCGTAGATGAGGTGCTTACTGTTAAAAGAGAGGAGATAGCTGATTTAGCACAGCAGGAGATTCAGAAGATTTTAGATAGTTATAACATCGGTATGCAGGTAGTGACAGTTAAATTATTAGACGTTAATCCCGCAGAGAAGGTAAAGCCGGCATTTAATGAGGTCAACGAAGCAAAGCAAGAAAAGGAGAAGATGATAAATCAGGCCTGGGAGGCTTACAACAAAGTCATACCTAAAGCCAGAGGTGGGGCCGAGAAGACCATTCGTGAGGCAGAGGGTTATGCTTTGGATAAAATTAACCGTGCCAGGGGTGAAGCAGAAAGATTTCTCACCGCTTTAGCTGAATATGAGAAGGCCCCCGAAATAACCAAAAAAAGACTTTATTTAGAAACACTGATGGAAGCTCTTCCCAAAACAAAAGCCAAGTATATAATTGATTCAGAGCAGTCTTCTATTTTGCCCTTATTAAATATTGATAAGCAAGGGGAGGTGCGATAATGAAAGGCCCTTTAAAGATTATTTTAGGAATTTTTATTATAGTATTTGTTTTGGTGCTGGCGGCTTTTATGAGCGGAGCGGTATATGTAGTTGATGAAACAAAACAAGCGGTTATTACTCAGTTTGGTAAACCCGTAGGAGACCCGATTAATAAATCAGGGTTGCATTTTAAAACACCTATTGTTCAACAGGCGCAGTATTTTGAAAAAAGGTTGCTGGATTGGGACGGAGACCCTAATCAAATCCCTACAAAAGATAAGAAATATATCTGGGTTGATGCTATGGCGCGCTGGAAGATTGTTGATGCCTTGAAGTTCCTGCAGTCAGTAGGTAATGAGATGGGCGCGCACGGCAGGCTTGACGATATCATTAATTCCGCAACCCGGGATGTCGTTACCAGCCAGCTTTTAGTTGAGGCAGTCAGAAATAGCAACCGCATCTTAGAGACGGTTAAGGTGGAAAGCGAAGACGTAATTGTCACTGATGAAGCGCTTGAGCGGATTGATGTTGGCAGGAGCCACCTTGAGCAGTCAATCTTAGAAAAATCAAAGGTGCTTGCTCCTCAATACGGTATTGAAATTGTAGACGTGCGTATTAAACGCGTTAATTACGTAGAAGATGTGCGTAATAAAGTTTATGACAGAATGATTGCCGAAAGGAAACGCGCAGCCGAGAAATACCGTTCCGAGGGACAGGGTAAATCTGCTGAAATTGAAGGTGAGGTATCTAAGGAATTAAAGCAGATTACCTCTGAAGCTTATCGCCAGGCTCAAATTCTTATGGGGATAGCAGATGCCGAAACAATCAATATATACGGCAAAGCGTACAATAAAAACCCCCAATTCTACTCATTTTTAAAGACCCTTGAAACATATCGCAGCACTATTGATGACAATACAACGGTAATTTTAACTACTGATAGCGATTATTATAAGTACCTGAAGAGGTTAGACAGTGTGGAGTAAGATTTTTATATAAATAGGAAATCTCTAAAGTTTCTGCGCTAAAGAGTAATAGAGATGCTATTCAATTTATCTTTTCCTGATAGCTATTCTGATATTCTCAGGAGTATCATAATTGTTGTTCTAATTAACCTTTGACAGCCACATTAGTAGAGAGTAAAATAATTATATAATTTGGATGAGTCCTGTGTTTCGAAGGGGGTTCGCCAAAATAATGGTGGATGCGTCGAAAAAAGTTTGGCGCAAACCTGGACTAAAAACTTCTTATAGGAGTAGCCCCGGCTTAACCAAAATTGTAAATAATTTTGGAACCGGCCCTAAAGGATCGGTTCGATACTGAATCGAGGCTAAAGTAAAACCTTCGTTTAGTTTGATTAACAGACTAAGCGGAGGTATTTGTGTTTATAGGGAGGTTTATATGAGAAAAACATTAATTCCACAGGAAACAATTGAACAAAAAATTATTCTCATCTGCGGGTATAAGGTAATGTTAGATAAAGACCTTGCAATGCTTTATAGAGTTACGACGGGCAATCTCAACAAAGCAGTAACCAGAAACATTGATCGTTTCCCCGAAGATTTTATGTTCCAGTTAACGAATGAGGAGCTTAACAGCTTGATATTCCATTTTGGAACATCAAGCTGGGGCGGTACACGTAAGCCTCCGCGAGTATTCACTGAGCATGGTATTCTAATGCTTTCCTCAGTGTCAAAAAGTAAACGAGCGATACAGGTAAATATTCAGATTATGAGAACTTTTGTAAAATTGCGCAGGATTTTATTAGCCCACAAGGAACTACTTAAAAAAATAGAGGATATAGTAAAACACTATGACTTACAGTTTAAGATAGTCTTTGATGCTATCCGGCAATTAATGGCGCCGTCGCAGGAGCCAAAACACAGCATAGGTTTTCATGGCGATTGACAAATATTAATCCTTAAAAAGGAGGTGTTGTATGAAGGGAATCGGAGAGTTGAAAAATGTTCAAATCATTATCCTGGGTTTCTGCATTGTCGCTGCCACGGTATTTTCAAGTGTGATTCTGTCAAAGGGCGTCATTCAGATTAAAAGACTGACTGAAGAGGTAATTGAAGTATCCGGTTCGGCTGAAAAAGATATTGTATCTGACTATG
>CAZAPE010000075.1:0-7695 GCA_964487065.1 uncultured Planctomycetia bacterium
AGGCATCATTTTTTTTTCGCCCCTAATTGCAGGCTCAGGAGGTAACTGAAAATCATTATAATAAAAAGATATATTATATTTGTGCTTTTAATAGCAAAAGCAGTAGCTCCAAACAACCATATAAATGGCAATGTAGTTAAATAGACAAATTTCGGCCAGTACACAATACCGCTAGACAAGATTTCTTTAAAAGCCCTGGCCTTATCAATAAGGGAGATACTGCTATTATTAAGAATTTCTTTTGCGTTCTGAGAAAAATTTAAACAAAAGAGAGCATGGTTTGGCGCATCGATGGTTGGAAAACCTTGGTCATTTTTTATAAAAGTAAAACCGAATATAGAATAAATAAAAAAAACGCATAAAAGAACTATAAAAAATTTATTTCTTTTCATTGTTCCTATACCATAATAGAAAAACTAAAATATTCCAAAGCATTTTTTTATGATTTGCCTTCCTATCATTGTGCTCACATAGAAGTTTTATTATATAATTTTTGTTTATGTAATCAGGATTTTCCCCCGTCTCAAGAAGCGATAAAAGGAGATCTTTAAAATGCGTCCTGAATAAGCTTGCCAAAGGAACGCTAAATCCCATTTTATTTTTTTTGAGTATTTCAGGAGGCAATTCTTTCTTGTACGCAGATTTTAATATATGCTTTGTATTTCTGATATTTTTTAACTTTTGCCTCCAGGGTAAAGATAGGCCGAATTCAACAATTTTATAGTCTAAGAATGGCACCCTTACCTCAAGCGAGTTCCTCATGCTGGCAAAATCAGTTTTATATAAAATATCATTCGAAAGATATGTATATATATCAAACTGCTGAATTTGACTGAAAAAATCACCTTGGGTTAAAAAATTATTCTTAATTAAATCTATGTACTTATCTTCGACCGCCTTGTACGCAGGCTTGAAAAGAAGCTTTTCTCTTTCCCCTCCAAAACTCTCCATCCAGGCAACATGCCTTTTTATGTCTTCGCTACTTTGCGACCGTGCCAATCTTTGAAGGCAAAAATCGAGGCTAAAATAACGGTCTGACCTTGGCAAAAAAAGAAGAACGCTTTTTAAAAAATATTCCCTGATTTTCTCTGGAATTACCTTATAGAGATTATAAATCCTGTGGGCTATATATGTCTGATACCCCAAAAAAATTTCATCGCCTCCGTCTCCGGAAATAACTACTTTCACATATTCAGAGGCCAGATTTGATATCATGTATGTGGGCAGCAAAGAATGGTCACTAAAAGGCTGTTCCATAAAAGGAACAAGGGACTCTAATAATTCAATATAATTATTTTGGTTTAAATATTTATGCTTGTAATCGGTATTAAACTTCTTAGAAACAATTCTGGCATAATGAGATTCATCGTATGCGGAATCATCGAAACCCAAAGTAAATGTTTTAAATTTTTTGAGTTCTCTATGCATTTCGTAAGCCAAAATACTTGAATCTATACCGCCGCTTAAGAAAAGGCCGACTTCGACATCAGAAACTAAATGCTTAACAAGGGATTCTTTAATATTTTCTTTTAAAATAATCTCACTGTCTGCTAATTCTTTTTTAGATAAATTTTTTATTTTTAATTGGTAATATTTCTCGCTCTTAACTGAGCTGTTTGTAAAAATTAAATAATGCCCCGGTAACAGTGAATTTATATCTTTGTATATTGTGTAAGGAGAAGGTATATAATCCAGCCAGAAGTAAAGATTTAGAGCCTCGAATGAAATTGGAGGCTTTTGGTTTAATAAACTTAATATCGGACTTATTTCGGACGCAAAAATAAGTCTTCCTTTATTTAAAGCGTAAAATAAAGGTTTTATCCCAAATCTATCCCGGGATAAAATACATCGCTTAGTTCTTTTATCGTATATTGCAAAAGCAAACATCCCTTCAAGGCTGTTAAAAGATGCAACGCCATCATCTTCATAAAGATGCACAATAACCTCTGTGTCAGAATTGGAATTAAATCTATGCCCTTTAGCTTCTAAATTTTTTCTTAAGCTTTTATAATTATAAATTTCACCGTTAAAAACGACCCAGATATTTTTATCCTCATTAGAAACAGGCTGGCTGCCGGATTCTAGGGCTATTATCTTTAAACGTTGGCAACCAAAGTAAAAATCTGCGTCAAAAAGCATGCCCTCTTCGTCAGGACCTCTATGAATAAGCAAGCGAAGAGCCGCTTTAAATCTGTCTTCCTCTGAAATCTCCTTGCCCCCGACTGCCCCAAGTATACCGCACATCTAAATATTTATTTCCTCTTTTACCTGAAAAGGAAATGCATACTTTGTCTGATAATATATTCTCACAAGCAACTCAGCAAGCACTCCTAACATAACAAAAAGAATACCTATAGTTAAGAAGGTTACAGATATAAAAAATAATGGACTTAGCCAGGAACCTTGAAGAAATATCTTTCTATACACAACAAATAAAGAGATAAAAAATGAAAAACAGACACTAAAAATTCCAATACCGCCAAATACATAAATAGGTCTTGAAACAAAACTGGTAAGAAACTTGTAAAGGACAAGATCCAGTAGTAATTTTATTATTCTATTAAACCCGTATTTTGATTTTCCTTTTAATCTCTTTTTATGATTGACCTTTAACTCGCTAAACCGCGCCCCCTGTTCAACCAGATAAACAGGCAATATTCTATGCATTTCGCCAAGCAGTTTTAAATCTTTTACGTATTCTCTTTTATATGCTTTAAGGCTGCATCCGATATCATGTAATTTAATACCGCTAATTTTTGCAACAATATAGTTGCCTACACGAGAAAGTAAACGCCTCAAGAAAAAATCATTTCTTTTATACCTCCAACCGCTGACAACATCATAACCTTCTTTAATTTTTGCTAAAAACGCTGGAATATCGCAGGGATCATTTTGACCATCGGCATCCAATATAATAACTACATCTCCGCTGACTTTCTGGAAACCAACCTGTATTGCAGCTGTTTGACCGTAGTTTTTAACCAAACGAACGCCTTTAATATTATTGGATGTATTCTTAGCCAATCCTCTAATAATGTCCCAGGTAGAATCAGTACTACCATCATCAATAATAAGCACCTCATATGTATATTCTAAATTTTTTACAATACTTAGAAGCTCTTTGGCTAGCTGACCAAGGCTTTCTTCTTCATTGAAAGCAGGTATAATTATTGAAATCTTATCTCGATTCATTTTTCAAAAACTAAAACTATCAACCCTGGATATTTAAACTGCTTTAAATTTATTGACTTTCCTCTATAATAAACCTTCCAGAACAGATTTGTCAAAATTATTGACCAAAGAAAATTAAAATAAGTAAATGGCTTACTAAAGAAAAGACGCCTCGCAAGAAGCGGAAATCTTTCTCCGATTACTATATATTCTTTAAAATTTAGTCTTGAAGGTTCTATAATTCTTTTGTAAACACAATTTAATTCATAATCCCTCTGGAAATAGGAAAATTCGTTTTCTTTTATGAATCTCTCCTTCGTACCATCTTGCGAGAATGGAATCGTAATTACAAACCTGCCGCCATTTTTTAAAAGCGTGGTTATCCTATGCATTGCTTTTATATCATTAGTATCCTTAAGATGCTCGAATGATGAAATCGCTAGAATATTATCATAATATTCTAGCGGCAGATCTATATTCAAAAAATCGCCTTTTAACGCATGCAGATTTCTATATTTATCATGGGAAAACTGTTTTTTTACTATATCAAGATAAAAATCCGGAAAATCACTATAAAATTCACTCTTGTCCACTGTCCAGACTTCAAGCCCTTTATAGAGAAAATATAAAGGCAAAAAACTTTTACCCGAACCTATATCAAGAATTTTACTTTTTTTTGAAAGATTAAGCTTACTAACAGCTAAAGGGTACTCGAGCCACTTATAATAATAATTGGCCTCCCAGAAATACCTCCAACCCATCTTACGTAAAAAACATTGCAGCAGCAATGATTTCAAAATTAACCGTATATTACTTCCCATAAAAAGAGACCTTTTCCCGGCGCAACAGAACCGCGTTTTATTTTTCCACCTTTAAGCAACGCTTTAATCCTTCCTGGTTCAAATTTACCTCTTCCTACCTCAATTAGAGTCCCAACTATCAACCTGACCATCTTGTATAAAAAACCATCAGCCTCTATTTTAAACTCATATAGAAGCCCTTTCTTCTTAAAATCCACTCCATACACCCTTCTAAAAGTATCTTTTATTTTAGTTCCTTTAGCTTGAAAACAAGAGAAATTATGATATCCTTTAAGAAATTTTATTTCATTTTTCACAACAGAATAATCAATTTCACAAGGGAAATGCCAAACATATTTTGATATAAAAGGAGATACGACTGCCCCATTATAGATAAAATATTTATAGATTTTACTTTTTGAAGAGAAACGAGCATGAAAATCAACTCCAACATCCGCAACAGTTTTAACCCTAATTTCGGGGGGTAAATATGAATTCAATGCCTTCTTTATCTCTGGAGTTTTAATTGATGAATCGATTCTGCAGCTGGCAACCTGCCCGCGAGCATGCACGCCTGAATCGGTTCTTCCGGAACCGATAAGTGTTATCTTTTTATTTAATATTTTTCCTAATGATCTCTCTGCTATTTCCTGTATACCGATACCGTTTTTCTGTTTTTGCCATCCACAAAAATTGGTTCCGTCATATTCTAAAACTATCTTTATGTTTCTCATCCTAATTGATCAACCTCGAAATGAATATCCCTTTTCCAAGGCCGCATTGCAAATATCAGAGCAGCGAAAAGAGTATATAACAACCAATCCCTACCGATAAATATGACTGCGATTCTACTATAATTGCCGTAAGGATTGAAAATTTCATAAACAATATCATTTACCAGTAAAATAAGAAGCACTCCCGGAATTAAATATTTTATCGTCCAGTTCCAAAGAAAACCAATTTTTAAATCCGAAACATGATTAATATGATTTTTGAGTTTTTCAGTATTATACACCCATGCTATTAGTATGCATTCCAGTATCCCAACCAGAACCAAGCCATAGTGGGACATAAAATGATCAACTATATCAATCCAAAAAAGCCCACCCCCGGTTGCAAATATTATCGAACCAAGAAATCCAATAATACACAAAACACTCGTTGTCATTTTCCTGTCAAAGTGAAATTTGTCTATTAAAGAAGCGTTGAACGCTTCGATAATAGAGATAGATGAAGATATACCGGCTATAAAGAGGGTTGAAAAAAATATGAATCCAAATACCTGAGGTAAACATGGAAGCATGCCTATGGCTTTTGGATAAACGACGAAAGCAAGCCCGATAGATTCTTGAATAACTTCACTGAAACTTACATTTGTCTGATGGGCCATATAACCTATTGTAGAGAAAACGACAAAACCGGCAATAAATGAAAATGTACAATTTAGTATAGCAATTATGCTTGAATTTAAAACTATATCTGATTTTCTAGGCAGATATGAAGCGTACGCAATCATAATTCCAAAACCAAGACTAAGTGTAAAAAACATTTGAGAAAATGCATCAATCCATATTTTTGGCTTTGACAATACTGAAAAATCCGGTTTTAGATACATGGATATTCCACTCCCTGCGCCGGGTAACTTAATACTCCAAAAAACAAGCACGAAAATCAAAATAAAAAGTAAAGGCATAAATATTTTGTTTGCTCTTTCGATACCTTTTTCTACGCCTAAGAAAACTATCAACCAGTTCAGAAACCATACTACCGCTAAAGAAAGCAAAATGCTGGACCTGATATTTCCCATTTGGTGGGGGCCATCAGTAAGAGCTAAAAAATTCTTGAAAAAGAATGTGTTAGCATCTGCGCCCCATCTTAGATCCAGAGAAAAGAAAAGATAATTCAAACACCATGCTATAATAACCGAGTAATAAAGAACTATACCAAACATTACAAAAATTACAGCCCACCAACCCAACCACTCCCATTTTGGATTAACTTTGGCTATACTCATTGGAGCAGACCCACGCATTTTATGCCCGAGTCCAACCTCAAGAATCATTAAAGGTATGCCGGCAGTAAAAAGAGCTACAAAATAAGGGATAAGAAAAGCTCCTCCCCCGTTTTCATAGCAAAGATAGGAAAACCTCCAGATATTACCAAGCCCTACGGCCGAACCTAGCGCGGCAAGCAGAAAACCAAACCTCGTTTTCCATTGCGGCCGATGCGGCGACATTATCTGGTCTTTCATTTAACTAAATTATAGCCACAGATTGTCACAAATAAAGCTCAGATTATCACAGATTAAAACTATATGAAAAATTTTTAATCATCCGGATCTATCTGCGTTAACAGGCCTACAAACATCCCTGCTCATCAGTTATTTATCAGCAGCTCTGCTATTTGGACCGCATTTAAAGCTGCGCCTTTCCTGAGATTGTCCGAAACTATCCAAAGCCAGATTCCATTATCAATTGTACTATCTTTTCTAATTCTTCCGACGAAAACTTCATCTTGCCCTGCAGCATCTAAAGGCATAGGATAGATACTTTTATTGCAATCATCCATAAGAACAACCCCGGGCGCTTCTTTCAAAAGATGCCTAATCTCTTCAATTGAAGTTTCTCTATTAAGATGTAAATTAACCGCTTCGCTATGAGATATTAATACAGGAACTCTCACACAGGTTGCTGTAACATTTAAATTACAATGCATAATCTTATTCGTCTCTTCGCTCATTTTATGCTCTTCTTTCGTATAAGCATCTTCTAAGAATACATCTATATGTGGAAAGAGATTAAAAGCTATCTGATAAGGCAAGACTTTTTCTATATCTTTTTTGATATGAGCACTTTTTATTTTTACTATCTCATCAAGCTCCTGCCACAATTGGTCAACAGCCTCTTTACCCCAGCCTGAAACAGATTGATAAGTCGTGACAACAACTCTTTTTATGCCAATAGCATCCTGTATCGGCTTCAGCGCAACAACCATCTGTATAGTAGAGCAGTTTGGATTTGCTATTATTCCTTTATGCCCAAAAGCGTCTTGGGGGTTCACCTCCGGAACAACAAGAGGAACATCTTTATCCATCCTGAAAGCTGATGAATTATCTATAACAACTGCACCGGATTTAGCGCCAGAGGGCGCTATCTCTTTACTTATAGATGCTCCAGCTGAAAATAATGCAAAATCAATTCCTTTGAAAGCATCTTTACTCAACAGCTCTACTTTAATCTTTTCACCCTTAAACTCAACGCTCTTTCCAAGCGATCTTTCAGAAGCCAACGGAAGCAATTTATTGACAGGAAAATTCCTCTGCTCTAATACTTTCATCATCTCCTGCCCTACAACACCTGTAGCTCCAGCAACAGCAATATTATACTTTTTCATTTTTTCCTCACATTTGTGATTTAATGCTTCAGTACATACTCAACCACCATGTCCCCAACTTCCTGAGTTGAGTAACCCATTTTACCGGCAGAAAGGCTTTTCAGCTTTTTACTCGTAACTTCTATAACCGCATTTTCTATTTTTGACGCTGCCTGATCCTGACCTAAATCCTGAAGCAACATCATTGCTGCGGAAATTGCGGCCAGTGGATTGATAACATTTTTCCCTGTATATTTAGGGGCTGAGCCACCAATAGGTTCATACATAGATACTCCTTGGGGATTCAAATTCCCTCCTGCAGCAATACCCATTCCGCCTTGAATCATCGCTC
>CAZAPE010000076.1:0-7586 GCA_964487065.1 uncultured Planctomycetia bacterium
AAAGCTGAAGCAGAAAAGAATAATTTACTTGCGTTACTAAATAAGGAAAAGACCCCAATATTAAAATAATAAGGAGTGATTTCATGAACTACAAAGAAAATCTTCTGCAGGCAGGGGTGGTGATTTTGGCCACTGTACAACAAAAGGCAACCAGCTTTTAGCCCAGAATATCGCAAATGTAATCCTTAGGGAAGTATTTAATAGGGAGTAAGATCAGCTTGGAACAATGGTTATACATCAATTAATTCTATGAAGGAAAACAAGTTTTTACAATCAAGCGTATCCCTCAAACAAAAAATAGCTCTGGTACTATTCGGTTTATTTTTGTTTTTTGTGCTTCTGGAGGCAGGATTGCGCCTGGGTGGATTTATCCTGTTATCTATACAAGAACACAGGAATAGAGAGTGTATAAAAGAAAGAGGCACCTTTCGCATTCTTTGTTTAGGCGAGTCTACTACCCAAAGGCAGTATCCTCATTTTCTAGAAGAGATTCTAAATCAACGCAATATAGGTATTCGATTCAGCGTAATAGATGAGGGAATGGCAGGAATAAGCACCTTGGCTATACTTGATCAAGTAGAAGCCAATCTTGTTAAGTATCATCCCGATATGGTAATTGCCATGATGGGGGTAAACGATTTGAAAAGGCATATACCTTATGAGGCGCTTTCTTCCAATAAAGGCATGCTTTTGCTGCGATCATTCAGGGCATATAAGCTAGCGAGGCTTCTTTGGCTGCATATAGTAATGAAGATAAAAGAAATAAGTCCGGCTGGTCTTGTTAAATATTCTAGATTATTCTTGCGTTATCAACCGGGCGACCCGGGATTTAAATTAATATCAGTTTGTTTTGCTGAAGAAAGGCTCTCGGACGTAAGGGAATACCATAAAGAGGGGGTTGGGTTTGATCCCGGGGATAATGATGCCTATCTGAGGCTTGGGTTGAAATATCAGAATGAGGGCAAGCTCTCAGAGGCAGAAGAGTGTTATAAAAAGGCAATCGAACTGAACCCGAAGAACGAAGATGTGTATGTAGGGTTAGGTTTTATATATACTAATGAGATAAAACGTCTTCAGGCAGAAGAGTGTTATAAAAAGGCAATCGAACTGAACCCGAAGAATGACAGGGCTTATTTAGGGCTTGGCTGGGAGTATTACAATGAGGGCAAGCTCTCAGAGGCAGAAGAGTGTTATAAAAAGGCAATCGAGTTTAACCCCGGTAACGATAGCGCATATCTGAGGCTTGGGTTGAAATATCAGAATGAGGGCAAGCTCTCAGAGGCAGAAGAGTGTTATAAAAAGGCAATCGAGCTTGACCCTTCTAACGAAGAGAACCTTGGGACAATGGCATCGTTATATCAGGAAGAGGGCCAGAGGGAGTTAGCGCAAATGTATTATAACAGAGCGCATAAGCTGAGGATGAGCAAATATAGCCCCGCGGTGGTTAGTAATTACCGTAAGCTTAAAGAAACCCTAGATAGAAAAGGAGTAAGATTGGTTTGTGCGCAGTATCCTATGCGCAGTATAGAACCGCTCAAAAAGATATTGGCGGGTGATGAGGAAGGAGTTATTTTTGTAAATAATGAGCAGGTGTTTAAAGATGCAGTAAGTAAGGAAGGGTATAAAGCATATTTTTGCGACATGTTTGGCGGTGATTTTGGTCACTGCACAGCAAAAGGCAACCGGCTTTTAGCCGAGAATATTGCTAATACTATATTAAGAGAGGCCTTCGGTAACTAGGCCCTCAGGAGGCAAAGCTGAAGCAGAAAAGAATAAGGAGTGATTTTATGAGCTATGAAAAAAATCTTTTGCAAGCAGGCAATCCTCGTTTCTGCGATATTGTAATTACCAATAGGTGCCTCCTGAAATGTAAGATGTGTAAGTCTTGGCAATGCGGACCGCAATCAAACGAGCTAACTTTTGCGGAGGCCAAGAAATTCGTGCAGTCCCTATCCGAGTTTGTCAAAGAGCCGCTAGAGATTAATGTTATGGGCGGAGAGCCGCTTTTGAAAGAATGGTGTCTGGATTTATGTAATTTTATCCATCAACAAGGATTTAAATCTATAATCTCAACAAATGCTTATTTGATAGATGAAGATATGGCCAAGAGGATCGCGGATTCTAATTTGAGCGTTTTAGCTATATCTCTGGAAAGCTTGAAAGCTGAGACGCATGACTTTTATAGAGGTGTTAAAGGGGCGTCTTCAAAGGTTATGGAGGCTATAAGATATATTGATAAACACTGCAAAGGCCGCTTAGCTATAACTATTCTTACCATTATTATGGAAAAAAACTTAGATGATATATTGGAGCTTGTTGAATGGGTAAATAATAATGACTTATTTGTGAATATTTCATTTTTGGCCTTACTTGAAACAGGTTTAGTAGAATCGCGCCATAACTGGTTCAAAAGCCCAACCTATCAAGAGCTTTGGCCACAAGATCCTAATAAAGTCTATCAACTTATAGATGAATTGATAAGATTGAGAAAAAAAGGGTATAAAATTTGGAATCCTGTTTCGCAGCTAAGGCTTTTTAAATCTTATTTCAGGAATCCGGATGATTTCGTTAAGAAATTCAACTGTAATGTTACAAACCCCGATGCCTTTACCGTTTCCCCCGACGGGAGTATTAATCTTTGCCCCTATATGTCTGGCATAGGCAACATAAGAGAAACCGAGATAATGCAGATATTGCATTCGCCAGAGGCTAACCTTCGCCGCCAGGAGATCTCCCTCTGTAAAAAAAATTGTCACCATATAATCAATTGCTGGTATGAAGAAGAAGCCCGAGAGATGAAATGAAAGAGCGGAATATTAAAATAATAAGATTACCGAGTTTTTTTCGTAAGCGCCAGTTTTCTTCAAAATTAAACTGCAGCCTGATTCCGCCGCTAGGGGTTGGTCTTATTTCCGGATATATCCGTTCCAGGGGCATAAAGATAGAGCAGGATGATTTAAATATAAGAATTCATTATGATAATAGTTATTCAGCTCAGGCAGAGGATAAGATTGATACGGAGGTTTTCTTTGATATCTCCAGGGTTACCAGCTATGCTGAAGGCCGCCAAGACTCGTATTTAGATTCGATTATGCGTAAGGCTGCAGAAAAAATTAAGCTATCTGATAATCAGATCATTTTGTTTTCTTTACCTGATAACATAGAGAATGATACCAATCTTATGTTTGCAATGGCTTTTTCCAGCTTTACTAAGAAAAGGTATAATTCAATAAATATAATAGGCGGAGAAAGTTTATGGCTGGACTTATTAAGAATTAAATATAGCTGTAAACACATAGACTATATAATTTATGGTGAAGGAGAGGAGGCTGTCGAGCATGTTTTAAGCCATATCATAAATGGCCAAAACTGTTTAAAGAATATCCCTGGCCTTTTAGTAGAAGATGGCGGAAAGATTATCCGCTCTGATTTAAGCCTAAGGCCGATCAAGCCGGATTTCACAGGCTTACCGATAGAAAAATATAAATCCCGAAAGGAAGTCTTGGAATATCCTTTAGAGATAGGTTCAATAATGGATGAATTCCAGGCCTCAAATACATTAGTCCTGCCTTACCGGTTTATAAGGGGTTGTCCTTTTGAGTGTATATTTTGCGTATCTTCGGCTAGAGACTTAAGTTATGCGTTAACTGCCGAGGAGGTTACTGCGCATTTGAAGTCTTTACAGGAAGAATATAATCCGACCGGTTTTTTCTTTATGGAAGACACGATAAATATATCCAAGAAATACATCAATGATTTATGTGACGAAATTATTAAAGATAAAGTCAATATACTTTGGAGCGATTGCGCCAGGGTGGATAATTTAGACAGGGAGACTATTTTTAAAATGCGCCAGGCAGGTTGTATCCGTCTAATTTTCGGCATGGAAACTGCCAGCCCCAGGCTATTAAAGTATATCAATAAGAAAATTGATTTGCGGCAATTAGAAAACATCTTAAGGTGGTCGGATGAAGCGGGGATCTGGGCAGGCTTAGAAGTGATTTGCGGTTTACCTCATGAAAATGAAGAGGATATCCAGGCAACCGTGGACTTTTTAAATACGAATCAACAGTATATCAATCGTGTATACCTTAACCATTTTGATCTTAGGGAAGGTACGCCGCTATATAATTCCCCGGATAAGCACGGCCTGGAACGTATTTTTGAAGTCAACCAATATGCCCAAAAGGATTTTATTAGTTATGTCAGGTTTGGGTTCCATGAAGCTGGTGGCTTATCCTGGCCTGATAAAACCCGGCAGATCGAACATTCCCTGGTTACCGTGCAGGAGAATTGTCAGCTTGGGCTGCGCTATTTTACGGATGAACACCTGTTGTTTTTCCTTTATTCACGTTTTACGGATAAAAAAAAGATAAACTCAATTTATTTAAAAATAGTAAGACCCGATAACCTGTCTTAAATGGAGACGTCCATGGATAAAAATTTGGCTCCCAAACCAAATATCCGCCAGTTTTTAAGATTAGCGAAAAAGGCGAATATAAAAAAGCCATAAAAATAAACCCCGGGATTACAGAAGGATGTTTTTCTGTAATGCACCCCATGAGCCATATTCTAACTTAAAATGCTTGATTTGTTAATAGGGAGCAGTATACTGTATTAAATTGACGGTGTTAAAAATGGCCGGATCCTACAGGAGCTAAATAAAAATAATGCTAAAAAGGCTGCTTCAAAAGTTTATCCGGGTAATCCAAAAGATATTAATCACGCTTTCTCTAACCGTCGTTTATTTCTTAGGCATAGGGATCACTTTAATTTTTATTGCGTTTTTTAACCGTAAAATTATAACCAGTCCCAGTAAAGACGATTATACCTTTTGGGTTGGGGCCGAAGGATACCAGCCTGATATCGAGGATAGTTTTCATCAATCATAAAAGGAATGAGGTAAGCCATGACAAAGATCGGGTATATTTTAAAAGAAGAGTTCTATATGATCAAAAAACATAAGATATACTTTTTAGCTCCCATTCTGATAATTCTTGCGCTCTTGGCGTTCATTGTTTTTTATATCGGCCCCAGCGCGATTATATCTTTTATCTATGCAGGCATATAGGGTCTTATCGGCTTAAGGAGAATTAATGAATATATTGGGCATATCCTGTTTTTACCATGATGCGGCTGCCTGTCTGTTGCAGGATGGTAAAATAATTGCGGCTGCATCAGAAGAAAGGTTTAACCGGCAAAAGAATTCGCCTGTCTTTCCTGTTAACGCTATTAATTTTTGCATCCAGAAAGCAAACCTGACCATAGATGATATTAATTACATCGGCTTCTATGAAAAGCCTTTTTTAAAATTATACCGCGTCCTCTTAAGCCATCTAAGGGCATATCCGTTTTCTTTTAAGAATTTTCTGGATACCATACCGAACTGGCTTGAAGAACGATTGATCCTGCCGCTGTTATTAAAAAAAGAACTTGGCTATGAAGGCAAGGTACTGTTTATTAAGCATCATCTATCGCATGCCTCAAGCGCTTTTTTGGTTTCTCCTTTTGAAGAAGCGGCGATCCTTACTGCTGATGGGGTGGGCGAATGGGGCACGATGAGCCTTGGTATAGGCAAGGGGAAAAATATCCAGATTTTTAAGGAGATGCATTTTCCTAATTCGTTGGGGCTGCTTTATACAGCAGTTACGACATACATGGGCATGGAGGCTTTAATAGGCGAAGGCAAGATAATGGGATTGGCCGGTTATGGAAAACCCTGTTACTTGGATAAATTCAAAGAAATGATAACTGTAAAGCAGGACGGCAGCTTTATGATTGACCAGAGATTTTTTGGGTTCAACAAAGGCTCAAGGATGTATAGTAATAGGTTTATAAAGGCTTTAGGCAGGGACAGGAAGCCGCAGGAGAAGATTGAACAAAGGCATTGTGATATAGCTGCAAGCCTGCAAAAATTTACCGAAGATGTTTTAATTATTATCGCCAATAATCTTTATAATGCCTCAAAGATGGATAAACTTTGTTTGGCAGGAGGGTTGTTCCTTAATTGTGTAGCCAATAGCAGGATTCTCGAAAATACACCTTTTAAAGAGGTTTTTATTCAGCCTGCGGCTGGCGATAGCGGAGGGGCCATGGGGGCAGCTTCTTATATATACCACTCTATCCTGAACAACAATAGGAGCTATGTAATGCAAGATGCGTATCTTGGCCCGGATTTCTCGCAAAATCAGATGAAAAGGGCATTGGTAAACAATGGAATAAATTTTAAAGAATTTACCGACGACTCTTTATTCAAATATATCGCGCAAAGATTATCCCAAAATAAAATAATAGGATGGTTCCAGGGCAGGATGGAGTTTGGTCCCCGGGCGTTGGGTAACCGTTCTATACTGGCCAATCCAGGCAACCCTGAAATGAAAGATCTTTTAAATCAAAGGGTTAAAAAAAGAGAATCTTTTCGGCCATATGCGCCGGCTGTCCTGGAAGAAAAGGTAACAGAGTTTTTTAACGCCAAACAGTTTTCCCCTTTCATGCTTTTGTCAGCCGAGGTAAATAAAGACAAAAAAACAATTATTCCTGCCGTAATGCACATAGATGGTTCGGCCAGGGTGCAGTCTGTAAGCAAAAACATAAACCCGAGATTATGGAATTTGATAAAAGAATTTGAAAATATAACCGGCCTAGCGGTCATATTAAATACTTCTTTTAACCTTAATAGAGAGCCGATTGTTTGCGCGCCTGAAGAAGCGGTAAGCTGTTTTAAGAGAAGCCAGATGGATTGTTTAGTTTTGGGCAATTATGTTGCAGAAAAATAAAGGTTGAACCCGGCTTGCTCGCAGTCCATGACTTTAGAGATTAAAAAAGTATGGCGATTCAGTGTAAAAGATTATATAATTACATGCGTTAGTGCGCTTAAAAGGAGAGTTTATTGATATGGTAGAACCTCGAAAAATCTGCAGTAAATGCGTGTTACCGGAGAGTAAGCCTGATATCTTCCTTGACGAGGAAGGCGTTTGCAATATATGCCGGGATTACGAAAAAACGAAAGAAGACAGCGAAAAGAATGTTTATCTTGAGACTGAATTCACAAAGATGCTGAAAATGTACAAAAGTTACGGCAGCTACGATTGTCTCGTTATGTGCAGCGGCGGCAAAGATAGCACTGCCGCTTTGTATTATATGAAAAAGAGATACAAATTGAACCCGCTTGCTTTTACCTTTGACCATGGTTTTGAAACCGAAGATGCGCTGGAAAACGTTAAAAACGCAGTGGATATATTAGGGGTTGACTTCCTGTATTTCAAAACAGATTATATGAATGAAATGTTTTCAGCGATATTAAAAACAAATTCAAAAGTGATTATCTGTCATCTTTGTTCAATCTGGTACATGAACCTGACTTTTGAAATAGCTGCCCGTTACGGCATACCGTTAATAATTGCAGGCTGGACTAAAGGGCAATCTAAGAAGCAGCCGTTAATGTCAAGATGCGGATGTAATGCGCATCAGGCTGAATTTACCTCAATGGCCAAGGCGGCTAAAGAATTTCTATGCACGTATGTAAAAAATGACCCTAAATATAAAGATTTTCCGGGAAGCATGGAAGAGGTTTTAGTCAGGGCTAA
>CAZAPE010000077.1:0-7476 GCA_964487065.1 uncultured Planctomycetia bacterium
GAACAATGTTTATACCTGGCATGTTATACACATTAAGAATAGAGCATGATGGCGGTATCAGGATAGATGTTGCTAAGCTGCCTTACATATTAAGAGGAGAGACAGTTCCTGAATAAATAACCGAAAGCGCCAGAGAAAGCCTGATAGGAAATAAGTTTATTTTTATTTTCTACAACTGAAAGAAAGGAAGTATCAATGGAATTATTGAATAATAACGTTATAAGAGAAATCATATTAAGAAGCTTCAATGTTTTTGTTATCTTATTATGCACTATTTTGGTTGTCAAAATACTCAAGAGGTGCATCTATAGGAATGAACATATTAAAAACGGCACCTGGACTCCTTTGAAGTTTTATTCACATTTACTGTTTGGGATTATTTATTTCTTTGGGGCACTCTTGTGTATATATACAATACCGCCTTTACGCGATTTATCAATTTCTATGTTTGCCAGCTCAGGAGTCTTGGCTATTGTTATAGGATTTGCGGCGCAGCAAGCCTTGGCAAACATTGTAAGCGGTTGTTTTATTGCAATTTTTAAACCTTTTCGGATTGGGGATAAAGTGAAGTTTATCGGAAAAGATGTTGTGGGCACGGTCGAAGATATTACTCTTCGGCATACGGTCATAAGAACATTTGAAAACAAGAGAGTCATTATTCCAAATTCTGTTGTCAGTGTTGATATTATTGAAAATGCGCATATTGTGGAAGAAAAAGAATGCAAATTCTTTGAGATCGGCATAAGCTACGATTCTAACCATGAGAAAGCGATGAATATTATAAGAGAGGAAGTTAAAAATCATCCTGGCTTCTTTGATAACCGCACAGAAGAAGAGAAGGCTCAAGGAATAGATCCCGTTAAGATCAAGATACTGGGGTTCGGAGATTTTTCCGTTAATTTGAGAGCATGGGTATGGGCAAAGGATAATGCTGCGGGTTTTGATATGGCCTGTGATCTAAATAAATCTATAAAGGAACGCTTTGACAAAGAAGGTATTGAGATACCATTTCCATACAGGACGATCGTTTACAAGAATACGCAAAGTCAACCTGAGCAGAACAGATGAACAGAGACAGACAGATGATAAAGTATTTTTAAAATATAAAAAACAATTTTAACGCAGAGAGAATATAATTTATGGTATGGAATTTCAAAAAGAAATTCCAACCACTGCAAATCGCAGTGGAAACATCCGGCCGGTGTAAAAATTATAACCGGTCTTTAAAATTAGAAAAAAGTTGATTTTTAAGCAGTAATTCCTTTTTCTGTTATTAAAATTGTTTTGATATCTCAAAATAGGTCTCTCGTCGCTAAGTATCTGCTAATTTGGACACGAGTGGTATGATTTAATTACTTAATCGTAATTAACTAGGGAAAAAGATGGAAAATAAAACCAAAGGCCAGATAGAAGCGCAAATAAGTGAGCATATAATCAGATTCGAAAAAGAATATATGGGCAGAGGCCCGACTGAAACCAAGACCTATATTATTAAAGACATGGTTTTTATTCGGCTCAAGGGTGTGCTTACGCCTGCAGAGGAGCAACTTGCCAAAAGCCCGGAAGGTGCTGATTTAATTAAGAGGACCCGTGTGCAGTTATTAGAAGGCGCGCGAGTTTTATTAGAAAAAATGATCTCAGATATTACTGCCTGTCAGGTTCAGAGTTTGCATACGGATATCAGCACAAAAACCGGCGAGCGGGTGATCGTTTTTACACTGGATAAAAATTTAGAAGAACAATTCTGCTAAAAAAGGTTGACTAAATTATTTTATAGATTAAAATATAGGCACAATTAGGAATTTTATCGGAAGACTGTAAGCAAAAGCCCTAGATAGAAGAGGGCGGTTGCAGAGTAAGCCAACAAGCGTTTCCTGGTTCTCTCTTAATGAGAGAACAGGAAGCAATCGTTGGCTTTTTTATTTTAACGAATAAAAGGAGGGGCAAAATGTCTAAAGTATATCTAGAATTATTGGAATCAAAACTGAGCGAGCCTGATTATCAGAAGCTAAACCGAATAGTCGATCCAAGGGTTTGGCAGTTTATCGCTGAATCTTGGGAGCTCTGTAATCCGGAGAGCATATTTATATGCAGCGATTCTTCCGAAGATATCGCGTATGTACGCCAGCAGGTAGTTTCTAGAGGCGAAGAAAAGCCATTAACAATAACCGGCCATACTTACCATTTTGATGGTATGGATGATCAGGGCCGTGACCGCGAGGTTACCAAGTATCTTGTGCCAAAAAATGAGTCACTTAATAAAGCCCTTAATCAGATCGAACGCGAAGAAGGCTTGGCGGAAGTAAAAGGATTACTTAAAGATTCTATGCGGGGGAGGACAATGATCGTCCGCTTTCTTTCACTGGGGCCCGCTAACTCTGTGTTCAGTATTCCTTGCGTGCAGTGTACTGATTCCTGGTATGTGGCTCATAGCGAAGATCTTCTTTACCGCTCAGCCTATAATATGTTTACGCAAGAAATAGAGAGCCAAGAGCTTTTTTGTATTCTTCATTCGGCAGGAAAAATGGATGAAGAGATGGTGAGTGTAGATGTAGATAAAAAACGTATTTATATTGATCATACCCAAGATACTATTTATAGCGTGAATACCCAGTATGCCGGTAATACTGTTGGTTTAAAGAAACTCGCGCTTCGTCTTACTATTCGTAAGGCAGATAAAGAAGGCTGGCTTGCTGAACATATGCTTTTAATGGGGGTGCATGGTCCGAATGGCCGCAAAACCTATTTAGCTGGAGCTTTTCCTAGTGCCTGCGGCAAGACTTCTACTGCAATGCTTCCAGGTGAAACTATTCTCGGAGATGATATTGCTTATTTTCGTAATATAGATGGTGTAGCGAAGGCAGTAAATGCTGAAGCTGGAATATTCGGAATTATCCAAAATGTCAACCCTGCTGATGATCCTACTATCCATAAAGTGCTTACTACTCCTGGTGAGGTAATTTTCTCCAATATTTTGGTAAAGGATGGCAGGCCATATTGGTTGGGGATGGATTGTACATTTCCTAAAGAGGGTGTAAATTTTTCAGGGGATTGGCAGGAGGGTAAGGCTGATAATAAAGGTAATAAAATTCCGCCGGCCCATAAAAATGCCCGATATGCTGTAGACCTAAGCGTTCTAGATAATGTTGATCCAGAACTTAACAATCCTAATGGCGTTGAGCTATCTGGCGTTATGTATGGTGGACGTGATGCAAAAAGTTATGTTCCGGTTCAGCAGGGTTTTAGCTGGGAACACGGTATTACAGCCTACGGCGCAGCTTTGGAGACAGAAACGACTTTTGCTACAATTGGGAAAGAAGGAGTGCCGGAGATAAATTTGATGAGTATTCAGGACTTTGTTTCTATATCGCTCGGTAAATATGTCCAAAATAACTTGGAGTTTGGCAAGAAATTAAAGAGAGTCCCTTTAGTTTTTGGGGTAAATTATTTCCTCCGCGACAAAGAAGGTAAGTTTTTAAATAGCGTTCGTGATAAACATATCTGGGTAAAATGGATGGAGTTGCGAATTCACGGCAATGTCGGAGCTTTAAAATCTCCTACCGGGTTAATCCCCAAGTATGATGACCTTAAAGGATTATTTAGCCAAGTTTTAGACAAAGAATATTCCAGAGAAGATTATGTTAAACAATTTACCATACGGATCCCTGAGAATTTAGCTAAGTTAGATAGGGTGGAAAAATTTCATAAAGAGAATGTTCATGGAGTGCCGAGTATCGTCTTTGAAATTTTTAAACAACAACGTGCGCGGCTCTTAGAAGTTCAGAAAAAATATGGTGATTATGTTTCTCCGGAAAAATTAGAAGTTGAATAAAGGGAGGCAATAGGCTATGACAAATGAAACATTAAGATTTCCAAGGCTTGGAGATATTGAGTTTTTCAAGAGAGGAAAAGTGAGGGAGATCTATAATCTCAAAGACAAGTTTTTAATGGTGGCAACAGACAGAATATCCTGCTTTGATGTAGTGTTACCTACGGAAATTCCTCACAAAGGGGAAGTCTTAACAAAGCTTTCAGTCTTTTGGTTTGAGCTTACCAAGGATATAATTTCAAATCATTGTGTCACTATCAACATAGATGGATTTCCAGAAGAGCTGCAAAAATATAAAGAAATATTACGCGGCCGTTCCATGTTGGTTAAAAAAGCGGATCCTTTACCAGTTGAATGCGTGGTGAGAGGTTATCTTTCTGGCTCTGGTTGGAAAGAATATCAGGATACACAGTCTATTTGCGGAACAAAGCTTCCCAAGGGACTTAAAGAATCAGATAAGCTGCCGGAACCTATTTTTACTCCGTCAACAAAGGAGGATGTAGGGCATGATATAAATGTAACTCAAGAATACATTGAGGGCGTGATAGGAAAAGATGTAGCTAGGAAATTAAAAGATATAAGCATGACTCTGTATGAAAAAGCGAATAGATACGCAGAATCAAAAGGCATAATTATTGCTGATACCAAGTTTGAATTTGGCAGAGTTGGGAATGAGATTATTCTTATAGATGAGGCGCTTACACCTGATTCATCTCGTTTCTGGCCAAAGGATGAATATAAGCCCGGCTGGCCCCAGCCAAGTTTTGATAAGCAGTTTGTAAGGGATTACTTGGAAACATTAGATTGGAATAAAACTCCTCCTGCGCCCGAGCTTCCTGAGGAGATAGTTAAAAAGACCAGCGAAAAATACCTGCAGGCTATCAAGATGATTACAGGAAAAGGTATCTAAGGGAGAGTGTTATGGCCGCTAAAACAAAACAAGATATAGAATCAAAGATAAATAAAGAATTATTGCAGCTTTTGAAAGATCATTTAGGTGAAGAGGCAAGAACTGTTTCAAGCGAAGTTGTGGATGATGCGATTATCGTCAGGTTTAAGGGAGTGCTTGTTTTGGCGGAGAAGCGTTTAGGTGAAAATCCGGGAGGGGCAAAGCTCATTCAAGAGCTTAAAATGAAACTTATAGAGAAAGTAAAGCCTGATCTGGAGATTTGTATTGAAGATGCGACAGGTGCAAAGGTTATAGATATTCACTCAAGCTTTAACTTGGCTACAAGAGAACGTATCGAGATTTTTATGCTTGATAGAAAAATATAGAGAGTCTGGGAATAGAGATTATGAGCAGATTAATAAAGGTAGCGGCGAAAGAAATCCATGTTTAACAAGGTTTTGATCGCTAACCGGGGTGAGATTGCCTTAAGGGTGATCAGGGCTTGCCGCGAATTAGGGATAGGGACAGTAGCGGTTTATTCCGAAGCGGATAAAGACTCCTTGCATGTTCGATTTGCCGATGAAGCTGTGTGTATTGGTAAGCCGCAGAGCAAGGAAAGTTACCTGAATATTCCAGCGATTATGAGCGCAGCTGAAATTACTGATGTTGAGGCAATACATCCTGGCTATGGCTTTCTATCTGAGAATACTCATTTTGTTGAGATTTGTGAATCTTCCAAAATAACCTTTATTGGGCCTCCACCTAAAGCAATAGCCAAGATGGGAAATAAATCCGTAGCCAGAGAAACCATGAAGAAGGCAGGGGTGCCCGTTGTTCCTGGAAGCGAAGGAGTTATTAAAGATAGGAAAGAAGCAATAAATGCAGCGCAAAAAATAGGTTACCCTGTAATGATTAAAGCTTCTGCTGGCGGAGGTGGTAAAGGGATGAGGATTGCCCACAATAGAGAAAGCCTGATTTCAGGTTTTCATATGGCCCAGAACGAAGCTCATGCTGCCTTTGGCAATGATGAGGTCTATATTGAAAAATATATTGATGAGGCGCGCCATATTGAGGTGCAGGTTCTTGCTGACAAATTCGGCAATACTATACATGTTAGAGAGAGAGAATGTTCTATTCAAAGGCGGCATCAAAAGCTTATTGAAGAGACGCCTTCTCCCGCTATAAATGAGAAATTAAGGAATAAGATGGGCAAAATAGCCATAAAAGCAGCAAAAGCAGTTAATTATTTTAGCGCGGGAACAGTGGAATTTATTCTGGATAAGGCAGGTAATTTCTATTTCATGGAGATGAATACAAGAATTCAAGTAGAGCATCCCATTACGGAAATGATCACTGGCATTGATTTACTCAAAGAGCAGATCCGCATTGCCGCAGGCAAAAAGTTGACTTATCAACAAAAAGATATTATCTGTAATGGCCACTCTATAGAATGTAGAATAAATGCTGAAGATCCTGATAATAATTTTATGCCTTCACCAGGAAAAGTTACGTTTTATTCTCCTTCGGGTGGCATAGGTGTACGCGTTGACTCTCATCTTTACACGGGCTACAGCATCCCGCCGTATTACGATTCTTTGATTGCCAAACTTATCGTTCATGCAGATAACAGGAACATGGCTATTGTCAGGATGCGGCGCGCGCTTGATGAATTTATGGTAGTAGGGGTAAAAACAACCATCCCTTTTCACTTGAAAGTATTAAATCACGGCGATTTTCAAAGAGGTAAATACTCCACCAAATTTATTGAAGAGAAATTATCAAGAGGAATGGTATGATTAATCGGAATCCCAGCGGAGATTACCCTCAGATCAATAACACCGCGTATATTCATCCAACAGCAGTAATAATAGGCAAGGTAAACATAGGCAGGAATGTCTTTATTGGTCCGACTGCAGTTATCAGAGCCGATGAGCCCGGCAGTTCAATAATTGTTAAAGATAACTGTAATGTTCAGGACAGAGTAATAATCCATGCACTGGAAGATAGCTCTGTTTTAATAGGAGAAAACACCTCTTTAGCGCACGGCTGCATAATTCATGGGCCGTGCAAAATCGGAAAAAACTGTTTTATTGGTTTTGGCGCCGTGGTTTTTAATGCCGAAATTGATGAGGATGTAGTTGTTAAACATTTGGTAATAGTGGAAGGAGTCAGTATTTTCTCAGGGAGAATAGTAGAATCAGGGGAAGCAGTAAGGGATGAAGAAGATGCGAGAGAATTAAGAAGCGCAGATAAAAAATCAAGAGACTTTATCAAGAAAGTAGTTAAAACCAATTTAGAATTAGGCAAGGGTTACAAAAATGAGAAGAAAACAAAATGAGAAAGAATGTCTTTAAAATGATTCGTTATTTTACTAAAAACATCGCCATTGCCATTGGCTGTCGGAGGCATTATCATCTAATTGGCGTGCCTATACAAACTCAAGTTTCCTGAGGGTTAGATTCGCTTCTTTCAATAGTCCAGATGCCATCAGGTGTGCCCGTAGCAACGGTTGCTATTGGCAAGACTGAAGCTAAGAACGCAGGCATCTTAGCAGCTCAGATCTTAGGTGTAAAATTCCCAGAAATAAGAGATAAGATAAAAGAATATAAAAAGAGCTAGCAGAAAGTGTTAAAGCAAAGAATGAGAAATTACAGGAGGGAGTAAATGCCTAAGAGAACTGACATCAAAAAGATAATGGTTATAAGCTCCGGCCCTATTATTATTGGCCAGGCCTGTGAGTTTGATTATTCAGGGACTC
>CAZAPE010000078.1:0-7363 GCA_964487065.1 uncultured Planctomycetia bacterium
ATTTGCCGGTGCAAGCATGGGGCATATTAATCCGGCATTGATTTTAAAGGATAGACTACAGAGAAAGAAAGCCTCTGTTTATCTTTTTACAGATTCCAAGCCCTTAGTCTTAAAATTTAACAATATTAAGCTAGTTACTATTTCTAGGAATAAACTACTCTGTATTTTCCAAATTTTTGGCGTTTTTTTACGCATAATCATTTTTGCTTTAGTTAAGAAGCCATGTTGCTTTATTGGTTTTGGAGGGCGCCATTCTATTCCAGGAGTCTTAGCTGGAAAAGCCCTAAGGAAAAAGACCCTCATATATGAGCCAAATGCAATACCAGGCAGGGCTAATAAATTATTATCTTTATTTGTCGATTATATTTTTATTATCTGGCAGGAAACAAGTGATTATTTTGCGTTTAAAGAAAAAAATAAAATTGTAAGGATAAAACCATTACTTAATGAAGAGGTCAAGAGTAGTATTAAAAGAAAAAAATTTTCTGTTTTGTTTCTTGGAGGCAGCCAAGGTTCGCTTGTTATGAACGGAGTTTTCATCGATTTGATAAGAAATGCAAAGCTCAATTTTAAAGATATAAATTTTACAGTTATTTCTGGAAAGAGTTTTTACCGGTTTGTTAAAGAAAGTATACCTAAAGATGAGGTCGATGTTCAAATTTTTGCATACAAAAATGATTTATCCCAACTTTATGCAAGTAGTGATTTAATTGTTTCAAGATCAGGAGCGCAGACTATTCTGGAGATAGTGCTTTATAATTTAGCGGCGGTTTTTGTGCCCTATCCTTATGCATCTAAACACCAGTTGAAAAATGCAGAAATAATAAATAAAAAAAACGCATGCTATCTTTATAAGCAGACTCTTTTTGACTGGAAGGTTTGCGCTGAATTGATAACTAAAATGCAGAACACGCCTTCTTTGTTAAATGAAGTAAAAAATAATCTTAAAAATATTAAGGAGTATTTGTTTACCGGCTTAGACGCGGAGGTTGTTCTGGAGGATAGACTTGAGTAAAGCGGATTCATATTATCTAATAGGGATTTGCGGTATAGGCATGAGCTCCCTGGCGCAACTTATAAAAGTCTCTGGGTATAATGTGCGCGGGTCAGACTATAATTCAGACCCATTGATTAAATCTATTCTTACTTCTAAAGGTATCACTGTATATGAAGGACATAATATAGGAAGATTAGAAAACACGGATACGGTTGTTTATTCTACCGCAGTAGCGCCTGATAATCCCGAATACGTAGAAGCAAAGCGCAGGAATCTCACTTTAGTGCATAGAACAAAAGCATTAAATAATTTTTTAAAAGAGAAGAAAATAATTGCGGTAACAGGTACTCATGGGAAAACAACCACTACTTATATGCTGGCTAAGGTATTGAAAGATAGTGGAGTTTCTTCAGGCATGCTTATAGGAGGGATTCCGGAAGATATAGGTAATAATTTTATTTTTGATGCCCATTCGTACGTTGTAGAACTCGATGAAAGCGATGCTACATTTCTTGATTTCGATCCCGATATCAAAATTATAACAAGCATTGATTCAGATCATTTGGAATTCTACGCTAATGATTTCTCGGTTCTAAAATCGAAGTTTTATGAGTTTTTAAATAAAAAAGGCATTAATTTAATCTCATTTGATGACCCTGTTTTAAAAGAGGTTCTTAGAGATGCAAAAGAAATAATCAATTACGGGTTTGATAATGGAGCCTTTTACCGCGGTCAGATAGACAAAATAGGAGAATTTGGCGCCAGGTTTAAAGTTTATAAAAAAGATTCCCTAATTGCTGAGGTCGATTTTCCTTTATTAGGTTATAAAAACGCTCTTAATAGTCTATCAGCATTTGCTTTGGGGGATATTTTTGGCATAGATGCATCAGAGATAGCACTTTCATTAAAGGGGCTTAAAGGAATAAAGAGGAGATATGAGGTTAAATTTTCCTTAAACGAAATAAAAATCATTGAAGATTATGCGCATCATCCAAAAGAGATAAATGAGGTAATAACAACAATTAAGAATTACCTTAAGCCGAAGCGATTAATTGTAGTCTTTCAGCCGCATAGGTATACTAGGACAAAGTATCTCTGGGAAGAATTCAAGCGATGTTTTGAAGGAGCAGATATCCTATTTCTTACTGATATCTATTCTGCCTTTGAAGATAGAATCGAAGGTGTTAATTCTTTTGCGCTGGCTAAAGAAATTTTATCTCCAAAAGTTTTTTTTCAGCCGTTAGATCGCCTTTGCGGCGAATTGTTGAAGTTAATCCATAGAGGTGATATTATATTAATACTGGGTGCTGGAGATATCTGCAAAATTTCAAAACTTATGGTTGATAAGCTTAAGAATGGTCAAGAAATTAATAACGGATAATTTTGGTTATAGCGCAGAAATAGATGAATTTTTTATTCCTGCAGATATTGAAGAATTACAGAGCATTATTAAGCAACTTAATAGAGGGATGTGTGTTTTTAAGGTAGTCGGAAATCTAAGTAACATTTTGCTTGCAACAAAATTATTGAATCTTTCTATTATAAGACTAACCAAGGGTGTTTTTGCTGAAATGCGGTATAGCGGCAGCATCTTAGAGGCAGGAGCAGGGGTGGATGTAAAAAGTCTGCTTAATTTCTGTCTTAAAAATTCGCTTTCCGGATTGGAGTTTCTTATCGGTATCCCTGGTACTATAGGAGGTGTTTTAGCATCTAATGCCGGGGCGTTCGGAAAGGAGGTTGGAGATAATATATTAAAAATCGATTGCTTTAATTTATCAGGTGAAAGGAGATCGTTAAAAAGAGAGGATATTCATTATGCGTATAGGGATTCGAGCTTAAAAGGTTTCGTAATTACAAAAGCATACTTAAAAGTAAATCAAGCAAAGAGAGAAAGAATAAAAGAGGAGATGGCTTTGTATATGAAGAAAAGAATAAACAACCAGGATTTCCACAAATTCTCATGCGGCTGTTTTTTTAAAAATCCTCAAAATAATATAGCAGGCATGTTAATAGAAAAAGAAGGTTTTCTGGGAAAAAAACGCGGCGATGCTTATGTTTCAACTAAACACGGCAATTTTCTTCTTGTATCTGGGAATAGAGATGCGTTTGACTTACTATCTCTAAAAGATGCTATTCAACGTCGATGCTGGCTGAAGAATAGAATCTGGCTCCAAGAAGAAGTGGAAATTTTATGTTAGAGGGATTTAAAAATAAAAATATAGCTTTACTAAGGGGTGGTCCTTCTTTAGAAAAGGACATTTCAATGCTTTCAGGGGAAGAAGTCCTAAAAGCATTAAGAAGTATGGGTTTGACAGTTGTTGACATTATTGTTCCTGATAAAAGAGATGTTTGCTATTTACGGAGTTGGGTCCTGGATAAGCTTGAAAAAGAAAAAGTAAGCATCTGTTTTATAGCTCTGCACGGTTGGTTTGGCGAAGATGGTATATTGCAGGATATTTTAGATAAAGAAGGTTATCGTTATACCGGCTCAGGATCTTGGGCAAGTAGAGCTGCGATGAACAAAATAGAATCAAAAATAATTTTTAGGAAAAATTTAATACCTGTTCTTGACCACAGAGTTATAGAGAGTGTTGTTAATATCGATGTTTCTGATTTGGATTTTCCTGTTCTTATAAAGCCATCGTCGCAGGGATCAAGTATAGGTGTTTTTAAGGTTGAGGACAGATCCGGCCTTGAAGCTATGGTAAGTAAGGCTCTCTTTTTTGATGGCAAAGTGATTATAGAGGAATTTCTTGATGCCATAGAGCTTAGCGTCGGCATATTGGATGATATGCCTTTACCTGTAATAAAAATTAAATCGCCTTTAGGTGTTTATGATTTCAAAGTTAAATACACACCTGGCTTGGCGGAATATATTGTGCCTGCTGATATTAAGCCAGATGTCTTCAAAAAGGCACAGCAGCTGGCGTTAAAATCACATAACTCTCTTGAGTGCAATTGCTTTTCCCGCATAGACATGCTTTATTCCGAAACCAAGGATGAAATTTTCGTTCTTGAATTAAATACAATACCGGGACTGACAAAGACCAGTTTATTGCCAAAAGCTGCGCGAACAATTGGAATTGAATTTGACGAACTTGTTTCTAAAATGTTACAATCTGCACTTAAGAGAGAAAAATGTCTAAAAAAATAGCTGTTAAAAAGATGCATATAGCAGGTAATATTGCAGGCTGGGTTGTATTTTGCCTTTTTTTATTATTTGTTTTAAAACAAGTGAGAGATTCCCAGGTTGATTCGCATAGGTTTATATTAAAAGAAGTTAAAATCAATTTTGATGACGGTAAAATAATAGAAGGAAGTGATGCATTCAAATATTTGGGGCTTAAAGAAAATTATTCAATTTTTAAAATAAATCCGAAAATTTTACATGAGAAAGTTTTAAAATTACACCCCGAGATTTTAGAGATGTCTATTTATAAAAAAATTCCGTCCCTGTTGGATATCGGAATAAAAAATAGGGAAACGATTGCTCAGATAAGTTTAGACAGGTACTATCCATTAGATGTAAAAGGTTTTATACTTCCTTTCCCGAGTAATTTCAGGATTAAAGGTTTTGCAAATATAATAGGCGTAAATCCCGTTGAAGTTAAAGTGGGGGGAGAAAATTCAAATCCAAAGATTATTTTAGCACTAAATATTTTGGATCTTGTAAAAAAGATATTGTCATATGATTACACTAGAATGGATATTGATGTTTCAGATCCGAACAATGTTATATTCTTCATTCCTAATGGTCCCAGCGTGAGATTAGGAGGAAATGGGTTCCAAGAAAAATTTGCGAGATTAAAATTAGTTCTTGAGGATATGAAAACTAAAAGTTTGAATCCAGGAACAATAGATCTTAGATTTGAAAACGCTGTTCTGATTCCGCCTAATGTGAAAAGATGAAATATGCTCTTGATATAGGTTCCTATAGCAGCAGAATTCTAGCTGCTAAAATAAACTCTGATAATCTTCAAATAGAAGGTTCTGTTTCCCAGCCAACTGAAGGCTATTTTGCCGGCGTAATTACTGATAACAGAAAATTGCTTTTCTCTTTGCTTGAACTTATAAGGGAGTTGGAACGGAAAGGTTCCAAGAGACCCAAGAAAATCATATTGAATTGTTCTAATTCTCAAAGCCGTTTTTGCCGGCTAAAGGAGTCTTTTAGGCGGCATGCTCCTGAACACCCTTTGAGCATAAGAGAACTGCAGGCATACAAAGAGCATATTTTGAAAGAGAAAATCAGCCTCAATGAGAAAGAAATTTTTATTCAAATTGATGAATACAAAATAGATGAACAAAAAGGCATAGTTAATCCTGAGGGTATGACAGCCAAAAATATCGAGGTTATCTTGAGTGTTATAACTATTCCGTTGACTGTTTATAATAATATTTTCTCACTTTTTTCAGAGATGAGTATTGAAATTGAAGCTTTTTTGCCTGAGATAATTGGAAAAGCAGAGCTTATTTTGAGTCCCGAAAACAAGAAGTCAGGAGTTATGCTTCTGGATATAGGTTGGGGTGAGATTAAGATAGCTGTTTTTAAAAACGGGACATTAAAGGCAATGAATATTTTCGAAAGCAATTTGAAGTCTACATTTGAAATTTTCCAGTCGATTTACCATTTAAATTTTGAGGAGCTGGAGAAAATATTCCAGGATAGTCTGATTACCGAGGAGAAAGAGTTCCTTGTTCAGACTAAGGACGATATGAAGAATGTATCTGTTGCGAATATACAGAGTATAGCCGGGAAAAATATCAAGAGGCTTCTTTATTCTGTCAGAAAATATATGGATGAAGAGAATATTTTACATTTGCTTGGAGAAGGAGTAATTATAACCGGTGGTAAAATTTTAGAATATCCCGATTTTCATAATCTGGCTCGTCTAATATTAAGACAGCCTGTAAGAATAGTTAAAAAGGCAGTCCCATCTTTATCTTCAGAATTTGCTACTGCTTATGGTATGCTGCAATATATCTTTTTGAAGGAGAAAAAAAAGTTTCGAGAAGAGTCTAATTTAAATCTGATTAAGAAAATAGGATTTAAAATTTCAAGCATAATCGAAAGGTATTTCTAATCTTTGAAGATCCTGCAGATATTGACTCATTTAGAAATTGGCGGTGCGCAGAAAGCGACGATTAACTTATGCAGCGGACTTTTTGAGAGAAACCATGAAGTATTTTTACTATCCTCATATAAAGATAATTTTTTAAGTGTAGAAATAAATAAGCTTTTAGGGTCTAAATTCAAAAAATTAAATTTTCTAAAACGTGAAATTAATCCAATATTTGATTTGTTATCTTTTTTTTCGCTTTATATTTATATTAAAGAAAACAAATTTGATATTGTGCACACTCATATGTCAAAAGCAGGGATTTTGGGCCGCTGGGCTGCTTTTCTTGCTTTTGGGCCAAGCATTGTCCATACAGTACACGGTTTTGCATTTCATGATTTCCAAAATTTTATTACAAGGAAGATTTGCATATTTATTGAAAAGACTACTGCCTGTATCACTGATAAGATAATAGCTGTTTCTGAGGCAGTAATTGAGAAGGGTTTAAGATATGGTATTGGCAATAAAAGAAAATATGTTCTTATCTATGAGATACTAGAGTTAGAAAAAAATAGAACTGCACTAATTTTAGATAAAAAAAACACTAGAATAGGTATGATTGCTGCATTGAAACAACAGAAATCTCCGGAAGATTTCGTTAAAACAGCTTATATTTTAAACAGGCGCCGGAAAAATATCGAGTTTTACTTGATAGGCGACGGGAGATTAAGAGGAAAAATAGAAAAGATGATCGCTGATTTTGATTTGGAAGCAAATTTTAAAGTTTTAGGCTGGAGGCAGGATGCCTATGCGATAATGGGTGGATTTGATGTTCTAGTTTTAACGAGTATTTTCGAGGGTCAACCGCATGTTTTAATAGAAGCTTTTTCTTTAAAAATACCTGTAGTTGCAACTGCTGTTGACGGCGTAGTAGATCTTATAAAAAACGACGAGACTGGTTTTCTTGTCCCTGTGCATAGCCCGCAAAAATTAGCAGAATGTATAGAAAAAATTATTGATGATGAATCAATCCGGGAAAAAATATCTCAAAATGCTTACGATTTCTACGTTAAAGAAAAAAAAATGGATTATAATTTTAATTTGGATAGAATAATTAGTATATACAAGGAGCTTTATTGTGATACGTCCGGATATAATTAATATTGCTCTAATAGTTTTTGCTACCTCCTTTTTCCTTTCAAGGTTTTTTTACAAAAAGAATTTTAAATTCGGAAGTAAAGAGATAAGTACTTTTGGAGGAGTTGTAATATTTATGGTAATGCTTCTGGGTTTATTAATCTCAGGGTTT
>CAZAPE010000079.1:0-7322 GCA_964487065.1 uncultured Planctomycetia bacterium
GAATTCTATTTGTGATGTAATAGTTCTTACATGGAATCAGTTGAGTGTGGTCAAAAAGTGTGTTGAGAGTTTTTTTGAAAAAACGAATGTTCCTTCCAGGTTAATCATTATTGACAATAATAGTTGTGATGGAACGAAAGAGTACATAGCTTCGTTAAAAGATACAGAGAATCATCAGGTTAGTATTGTATTGAATAGTGAAAACAAAGGTTTTGTGAGGGGCATGAATCAGGGAATAGCTCTGTCAGAGGCTCCTTATGTATGTTTGGCAAATAGTGATTTGATTTTTACTAAAGATTGGCTTAGAGAGACGATTTTAGTATTTGAGAAGTATCCAGATGTAGGAGTTTTGAATCCGGACAGCAATAACCTAGGATTAAGATTTGAAAAGGAAGAGTCTTTAGATGAGGCTGCTGAAAAATTGAAAATCAAAGAAAATGGTGATTTTGAAGAGATGTCATTTTGCATAGGTTTCTGCATGCTCATAAGAAGAAGTGTAATTGAAAAGGTGGGAGGATTATCAGAAGAGTTTATACCTATGTTTTTTGAAGATACAGATTATTCAATGAAATCTCAACAGGCAGGATATAAGATAGGAATAGCTAAGAAATGTTATGTCTGGCATCAAGAGCATGCTTCCTTAGAAGTCATAGAGAATAAGAAAAAAGAGGAAATTTTTGCAAATAGTAGAAATGTTTTTTTAAAAAAATGGGGTAAGATTTTGCGTATCGCATGGGTTGTGGAAAATTACAAGGAATTGGCTGAAAATGTTAATCGCGGTGTAGAATTAGCGCGAAATGGTAATTTTGTATGGTTTTTTGTTAAGAATTTAGAGGTAAACGGAGATAATATTTTTAAAGAAAATGGATTGATTAAACATTCCGGAGTTTATTTTATTAGTTACAAAAACAAAGTTGATTTAATGTGGAAAATTTTGAAAAAGAAGAAAAGATTTCAACCGATAATAGTAAAAAGTAGATTTTTGAGGTATTTTTTTTCTAGTTTAGGATATGAAACGATAAAGAAATTCGATAGAAGTAAAATAATGGAAATAAAAAAGCGCCTGAAAAAATAGGTAAATTTTTCTACTATGTTTAATACGAAAGAGCAGGGGAGTTCAGATTTTAAGATGTTTAAAGAGTCTTTTGGGTATATCAGGCTATATTTTTGGGCTATTTTCAAGTACTTCAAAGACCGATTCTGCGTACTATCTGGAAACCGGAATTTTGATATTTAATCTGGATTGACAAAATATAACTTTTCATTATAATGAACGATAGGCACAATAAAATGAAAAATGAAATTAGTATTATAAAAGATTACAGGCAGGAGATATACCATCAATCACCTCTCAAGATGTTATCTTTTCTTTCTAAACATCCAAAAGAGATGTTTTGTGAGAAAGAGATAGTAAAGTCTACTGCGCTTAGTTCCGGTTCCACCAACCAGACTTTGAGGTTGTTATTGAAATTAGGGGTGGTGAGGAGAGAAAAAAAAGGCAATCTTTTTCTTTATAGCATTGATTCCGAAAGTTATATATTGAAATATTTTAAGATTTTTGAAACACTTCTTTATATCAATGATTTTATAAAAGAAGTACAGCCGTACTCTTATGAAATAATTCTCTATGGAAGCTGTGCGCAGGGAATCAATACTGCAAAAAGCGATATAGATATCTTTGTTAAAACGGAATGCGTATCTGAAGTTAAAAATATTGTAAGCAGATATAAAACAATAGATGAAAATATAAAAGCGGTTGTTCTCGATCTTTTAGAAATCGCCTCATCTAAGAAAGCAGACGAAGTATTTTATAATGAAGTCAAAAAGGGCATAGTTTTATGGAGGGGGAAGCCTGCATATGAAGAGGTATAGCCTGGAAGAAGCCATTGATAAAAGAAGAATTATCAGTTTTCCCAGCGGTTCGAAATTAGTCTTCAAGGAATTAGAAGAGGCTAAAGAAGATTTAAAAGATGCCAGAGATTTACTTGCTAAAAAACGTTTTAAATCCGCTGCAACTCTGTCTTATTATGCTGTTTTTCATACGGCACGTGCATTTTTCTTAATAGAAGAATTGAGAACATAAAGATTAAATAAGAGAGTGTTAACAAGAGGGATAGAGACGCAATTAAAATATTGCGCTTTTTTTTGAAAATAGGGATACATATATGCATATAGTATAAAATTCTTTTTAAGCCTTGACTTTTTCGTGAAAAGACATCTTTTAAGCCTTGACTTTTTGAAAAAATAGAGATATATTTCAGCTATGAAAAGGAGTGTAGACAAGAAATTAACAGCATGGAAGAATAGCGCTGATAGAAAGGTTTTATTGGTTAGAGGGGCTCGTCAAGTAGGCAAAACCTATTCTGTTAGAATTCTTGGGAAACAATTTAAATATTTTCTTGAAGTTAATTTTGAAGAATATAAAGATATTGCGGGGTTTTTTGAAGGTTCGTTAGATGTTGAAAAGATAATTCAGAAATTATCAGCATTCTTTTCAGTGCCCATAATTGATGGGCAAACATTGTTGTTTTTTGATGAAATTCAAGAATGCCCAAACGCATTACGGGCATTGAGATTTTTTTATGAAAAAAGAGCAAATCTGCATGTTATTGCGGCTGGATCGTTATTAGAATTTGTACTATCTGAAATTTCTTCATATGGGGTAGGACGTATTGAGTCATTATATATGTATCCTTTGTCTTTTGATGAGTTTCTTTTAGCTTTAGGAAAAGAAAAAATATTGAAAATTAAATGCGATAATTTGTTTAAAGAATTAGATACTGTATTTCATAATGAACTTTTAGATTTGGTTAAGTTCTTTTTGATAATAGGAGGTATGCCGGAAATTGTTGATACGTATTTAAAAAAATCTGATCTTGGTCTGTGCTTTAGAAAGATAAAGGATCTTATAGTATCTTTTCAAGATGATTTTAGAAAATATAAAACGAAAATGTCTTCTATGCAGATAAAAGAGGTTTTTAACTCTATAGCTTTACAAGCGGGAAGTAAATTCAAATATTCTAATGTTGATTCACAGATTGCACATGTTCCTTTAAAAAAAGCACTTGAGGTGTTAGTTCAAGCAGGATTAGCTTACAAGGTTTATCACAGTTCAGCTCAAGGCATTCCGTTAGGAGGACAAATTAAAGTAAATAAATTCAAGGTAATTCTTTTTGATTCCGGAATACATTTACAGATGTTAGGCTTAGATTTACAGGAATTTTTAGTAGCGCAAGATATTGATTTAATCAATAAAGGGAGTCTGGCGGAAATATTTGTCGGTAATGAATTAATTAAATATTTTTCGCAAATCTCCCAAAAAGATATATATTATTGGCATAGAGAAAATCGTGCAAGTAATGCGGAAGTAGACTATCTAATACAAAAAGGTACGGAAATCATTCCTATTGAGGTTAAATCAGGCATTAGAGGCAAAATGCAAAGTTTAAGATTGTTTTTGTCAGAGAGAAAAATTAAAAAAGGAGTTAGAATATCTTTAGACAAATTTTCTATTCAGGATAATCTTTGGAATTATCCTTTATATGCAATAAGCAGCTTGAAATAAGGAATGGTTCTTTTTTTTGAATATTTTAAAAAAGTATGTTTTTAGATAAAGCTGATAAATTATGATATTTTTGCGTGTTTTTAGAAAATTTAGGTTTTTTTTGTAATTGGATTTTATTGTATTTTAATAATTTTTTATTTAGAAAAAGCATTATTAGTAAATTTTTCACTATTTATTATTTTTATTTCTTATTTTAGCCGAACAGGAAGAAAATTGGTTTTTTTACCTCTATTTTATTATGCTGTTTTTCATACGGCACGTGCGCTTTTATATAAGAAGAAATACCGCAAAAAGAGCCATATACAATTGGCCTTTGCTATTAAGGCGCTTTATATAGATAAAGGAATTTTACCTGAAGAGTATTATGATAATTTTATTCAAGCGTTAAATCTGCGTGAGATGGCGGATTATAAAAGAAAACATTCTAAAGATGGAGCAGATAGAAATGTCCGGATAGCAGAAGAGGCTATTAAGTTAGCCGAAGGTATTCTGAGCAAATAGTGCATTTAGTTATTTTAAAAAGAAAGTATATAAGATAAAATTAAAAAGTTATGAAATTAAAAATTAGATATCTGTTGTTGATTACCGCAGTCGCTTTAATAGTTGTAACAATTTTTACCTCAAAAATAATATTTAATCCTAATAATGTGTATCTGCCTCGAGACAGTAAGTCTATTTCTTATAAAGTTTATTTGGGAATCATTCCTCTGGGTAGAGCTCAAATTACTGTTTATGATAATGAGCTTTATAATGGCCGGGAGGTTATTTTAATAGAGGCAGAAGCCAATACATCTAAAATTATATCTAAGCTGTTTGATGCCAGGATAAGCATGACTTCTATCGTTGATCCAATAGATATGACTTCCCTGGTATATAGGGAAGTCATTTGGAATAGAGGAGAAGAGGAGAGCAAGATTGTATATTATGATCAAGAAGAGAATGCTTTGACAACACCAGAAGGAGTCTATCGTATCTTACCTGAAACTCATGATCCGCTCTCTGCTTTGTTTTCTTTAAAGAACAAGGTTTTTAAGTTAGGGGATAGTTTTGATATTAACGTGAATAGCAATCAGAGTAATTATGGTGTGAAGTTTGATGTTGTTAATGAGATTGAATCTAAGAATGGTAAGGTGTTTGCCTTAAAAGGACTGTCCCAAAGACGTTTTGGCGAAAAAGCAAGGCATAGAGTAGAGTTTATTATTTATGTAAAGGCAGATAGCCATATCCCGGTTTTAATCAAAGCATTTACTCCATTAGGTCCTATTGCTATCAAGAGTATATATTAAGAATATTTGAGGTGAATTTTATGATTAAAAAGAAAGCATTAATTACTGGTATTACGGGTCAGGATGGTTCTTATTTGGCAGAATTTCTGTTAGCTAAGGGATATGAAGTCCATGGTTTAGTTAGAAGAGTTGCCTTAGAAGATCCTGAGCATAGGTTGTGGAGAATCAGAAATATTTTAGATAAAATATACCTACATCCTGGTTCTCTGGAAAGTTATGCCAGCATATTTAATATTGTTGAAAAAGTAAAGCCCGATGAGTGTTATCATCTGGCAGCGCAAAGTTTTGTGAGTTATTCTTTTGAAGATGAATTTTCAACTATTAATACAAATATTAATGGTGCATTGCATGTTTTATCAGCGATTAAACAGAGATGTCCGCAGTGTAAAGTTTATTTCGCTGGCTCAAGTGAGATGTTTGGCTTAGTAAAAAAGACTCCTCAAAACGAAGAAACGCCGTTTCATCCGCGATCCCCCTACGGGATTTCTAAAGTAGCCGGATTTGATATTACTCGTAATTATCGTGAAGCATACAACATTTTTGCATCTGGCGGAATTCTTTTCAACCATGAGTCGCCGAGACGTGGCTTTGAATTTGTTACCAGGAAAATAACTATTGGAGTAGCTAGGATAAAATTAGGATTAGATAATAAGCTATACTTAGGGAATTTAGAAGCTAAAAGAGACTGGGGTTACGCCCCTGATTTCGTAGAAGCAATGTGGCTGATGTTGCAGCAGGAGGAGCCAGATGATTATGTTGTTGCAACAGGAGAAGCTCATACAGTAGAAGATTTTGTAAGGCAATCGTTTAACTGCGTGGAGTTGGATTGGAAGAAATATGTTGTTGTAGATAAGCAATTTTATCGCCCTTCAGAGGTTAATGTATTATGCGGAGACTATAGCAAGGCTAAAGATATTCTTAAATGGGAGCCAAAGGTTAGATTTAATGAATTGGTTAAAATAATGGTCGATGAAGACTTGAAATATCTAAAGGATTTCAAAATATAACAGCTTATAATGAAAATATGTATTGATATTAATTCTACATTGAAGTCTTCTTCTACTGGTATTGGAAGGCTTACTATTGCTTTGGTTGAAGCCTTAGCTTCTTTATCATGGCCTGAAGGACATAGATTACTTCTCTGTTATAGAAAAAGATTTTTTGATTTTAAGAAAAAATGTCCCAGGATTAAATCTAAGAGTGTTGAGTATTTTAATAGCTACAGAAAAGATTTGCCCAAAGCTGATATTTACATAGCTTTAAGTTATAAGTTTAAATTCCCTTCTTATGGAAAGAATATTCTTATAGTCCATGATTTAATTCCATTAATTAAGCCAGAATTCTCATCAGATGATGCAAAGAATATTTTACTTAACTCATTACCGGGATTAATTAAAGATGTCGATAGAATTATATGTATTTCTCAAAATACAAGAAATGATCTCTTGAGATTTTATTCCTATGCTAAAGATAAGGCAGAAGTTATATACCCTTCCACAGACCCCAGTTTTAAAAAAGTCATCAATCAGGATATCTTAAAGGCTGATTTAAAAAAGATAGGTGTTAAGGGTGAGTATATACTTTTTGTTTCTTCTATAGAGCCAAGAAAAAATCTTATCTCACTCTTAAAAGCTTTTCCTGATATAAAGAAAAAATTCCCGCATATAAAAATTGTTGTGGCAGGTAAAAGTATTGTCTCTTACAAGGGTGTTGATGAATATCTAAAAACCTATGAGTTTAAGGATGATATTATTCTCTTGGGATATGTTGATGATAAAAACTTAATTTCACTCTATAGCGGAGCCTCTGTGTTTGTTTTTCCTTCCTTTTATGAGGGTTTTGGTCTACCTATTTTAGAGGCCTTCTCCTGCGGGACTCCTGTTGTAACTTCAGACACATCTTCGATGAAAGAGATTGCCCATGACTGCGCAGAATTAGTTGACCCTTACAATATTAAAAGCATTGCTGCCGGGATAGAGCGGTTGCTAACGGATAATGATTACAGGCGTAAATTAGTTGAAAATGGATTTAAAAAAGCCCAAGAATTCAGCCTAAAAAATACAGCCGAGAAGTATTTTAATCTTTTTCGGGAAGTTTTAGCCGATTAAATACTCTCCTTTCTAAAATCTACTTTTTTAAACTACTAAATACCAAAGCGTAGATAGCGTTATGTCTACCTTCGAGGTGGACATTTTTGGTATACCCCTGACTTCCACCCCTGGGATGTTTTGTTCGGAGCTTAGCTCCGAACAAGGCTTGTGTTTTAGCTGGGATGGAAGAGGTGCTATGTTTTGTTCGAAGCTGAGCTTCGAACAAGGCTTGTGTTTTAGCTGGGATGGAAGAGGTGCTATGTTTTGTTCGAAGCTGAGCTTCGAACAAGGCTTGTGTTTTAGTCAGGCACAGTAATTTACTTCCTTCTTTTTAAAATTGACTTTTTAAAATTATAAGATTTATAATATATATAGCTCTGT
>CAZAPE010000080.1:0-7294 GCA_964487065.1 uncultured Planctomycetia bacterium
GGTAGTTGCCGCGCTGGGTTACATGATGGGCTAATTCAGGTATAACTATCCGGGCCTGTCTGGGCATATCTCTATTTAGAGAACTGGTGGGTGATTGTCAATAGAAAAGGTGTCTGTCCCCATTGTCCATTGTCTCCCATTATAATAAAAGGATAAAAGGTATCTGTCCCCATTTCCGCCCATTTCCGCAACAAACGATTAATAGTGAATAAAAAATAACCTAAAATGTATAAAAAGTTTACAATTTTTAGCCTACTTACCCTTATCTATAATCTCATTCTGAGTACTGACCAGATAATTTTTCTTCTAGTAAACCTATATCTTACAGTTAGTTACATTATAAGAAAGCAGATAATTAAGCTGTTTTCTCGAGTTTGGCACGTTTTTTGCGACACATGATACAAGATGGAAAAAACAAAACCTAAAAACAAGAAGGAGGTAAAAAGATGAAGAAGATATGCCTAATTGTTGTAGGAGTTATTTTATGTGGATACACTGTATGTTATAGTGAACCTGGGAACTTCGGTTTTTCTGGAGTGCTTGTTACTACGGATGGAGAAATAACTACTACTCGTGATCGTGCTGAATGGGAAAGACTTGTTGGAAGTTTACCCCCTCCTAAACATAGCATAATGATAAAGGATATAGGAGTACTTGATCCAAAAAAAGGGGAAATAGAAGAAGTTGTCACAGTGACGATAGACGGGAAAACTTATACTGGTGATGCAGCAAGGAAATATATAGAGCAGCAGGCATCCAGTCTTTTTAAAGTACAATTAGCTCCAGTAGATGGGATAGGTCCGATAGCGATAGTGGTATCAAAAAATCCTTTTGATGTTAGTGGTTTTAGAGATCTTTTGTTGAAGATGTTGGAAGAAAATTATCCTGAATTGCTGGAATTACCCGGAAAATTGATATACAAATATCGATATTCGAGTGGAGAACCTCCTGAAGGTGTACTGCCTGAAGGAACTATTACAGTAAAAAATTAATAAGGACACATCCCATAAGCTGTCCCTTTTTCTGCTCCTCACCAATGAGACTGTCATCTTTAGATGACTTAGTCGAATTGTCCCGACTTTAAGTCGGGGCACCATTTACTGAAAATCATCTCCATTCGGTTGATGATTTTCAGTTAGAGATATCATTCCGACTCAGGCGGAGCTTCGCATGTAGAAACAAACTCATGCTCAAGCGGTGTTTCGCATGAGTCCGTTATTTCTTTCTCTTATGTTACGAAAAACCATCTCCAATTCTGGTCTGATGGTTTTTCGTTAGAGGTAAAATAACGGAACGGAGAGGCCGGGATTTGAACCCGGGGGTCCCCTTTTAGGAAGACCAACCGCTTAGCAGGCGGCTGCTTTCGGCCGCTCAGCCACCTCTCCATATTCAAACAATTTCATTGAACTAAAACCCTTCTCTTCTTAAAAAAATCCTGAATAAGACTTGCGGCCTCCTCTTTTAATATGCCCTTTCTTACTTTTATTTTATGCGCTGTATTTTTATATTTGGTAATATCAAGTAATGAACCAAAAGCTCCCTGCCTATTGTCAGATGCTGCATATATTACCTCATCAAGGCGCGCTAAAATCAAAGCACCGGCACACATAAGGCAGGGTTCAATTGTAACATAGAGTTTCGTCCCGTTCAATCGTTCGTAGTTTAGATAAGAACTTGCCTGTGTAATAGCTAAAATTTCCGCATGGGCGGTAGGATCCTTTAACCTTATAACCTGATTATGGGCCCTGGCAATTATCTTATTTTTATATACTACAACTGCTCCGACAGGAACCTCTTCTTCTTCGTAAGCCTTGATGGCTTCCTTAAGAGCCTCTTGCATATAAAACTTATCGTCTACCATATAATCCAATGTAAAATGTAAAATTTAAATATTAAAATTATAAATTAAGAAGTTTCAGGACAAACCTATACAATCTTGCTTTGAATTCATTATTAAGCTTTAATCTCTCATTTTGCATTTTAATTTTCCAATTTTGATTTTATTATACACGCCTGGAGGGACTTGAACCCCCAACCTGCTGGTCCGTAGCCAGCCGCTCTATCCATTGAGCCACAGGCGCATGGTCTATTTAATAACATAAAGACGGATAAAATTCAACGGGAATAGCTATTTAGATATCGAAAGCTTGTACAGCCTTAAAAAGCCCAAATACATTATAATTGCCCCCCAGGTAATGAAAGAGTGAATTTCAAACCAGTCTCCAGCCCAGGCATATACAAAAAACTCGCTTGTAAGTGCCGTAAATAAAAAAGCTAAAACTAGCATTGTTAATAGCAGTTTATCCCTGTTTTTGTTTTCAAATATCTCCTGTATCAGGATCATGGCCGGAATAAGAAGCCAAATAAATGAATTTTTCCAACCATTTGGATTAAGGAGCGGAATCAGAGTGGAAATTAAACCGATATTAACTTTAAAATTATTTTTCAAAAAACAGCTTAAAAAGGTAAATCCTAACCCCAGGAATAAAAACAACCCTGATATAAATCTATCTGTTAAGGGGTAAATTTGATTCGGATACCATTCATTTATAGAAAAAAGCCGCCTTAAGAAGGCTAATAAAGACTGATTAGGATAACAGGTTATAGAATAATTGTCTAAAGAGCTTTTGAATAAGAAATTTATATTCTGGCTGAATAACTGCAGCATTTTTTCAAAACCCGTAAAAAAGAGCGGGGAAAAATAGAGCAAGATCAAGAAAAAGATTATTTTCAGGATAAATTTGTACTCTTTTTTAAACAAAAATAGAGGCAGAAATAAGAGAGAAAGATATTTAGATAATATAGAAACGCTTAAAAATCCAGCCGCAAAACTCTGTCTTTGCCTGAAGTAGAAATATAAAGAGATACTTGTAAAAGCCAAAAAAGATATATTAGCCTGCCCCTGATCAAGATTTTCCAGAATGAAACGAAAACAAAAAATAAATGAAAAAACAGAAATCAGTATCTTGCGTTTTATCTTTAATATTTTTATCCAGCAAATAAAAGTTACAAATATAAATCCCCAGTTGATAAAATGCCAAAGCAATGCCGCCTTAAATTCAGACAAAAAACCTAGTGGTGATACCAAAAAGGCATAAAAAGGAGTATATTTAAAATAAGAGACTCCTCCTTGGAACGTATAGATATCCTCCCCCCTGATAAACCTTTCTGATGTAGTATACAAAACATGAAAATCTGAATATTTCCTTTTTGGAGCCCTATGAACATACCGCAACGATGAAAGAGTTACAGTTACAATTATAAAAATTAAAAAAAACTTTTTCATCTCTTAAACCTCAATACAAACTTCAATTCCAAGGATCTCTTTTTAAGGATGTCTCTTTCGCTAATAACCGCACTTAGCAAAATTATGTCTTTTGCTTTTGTTTGTGGAGTTAACTCAAAAAAACCGATATCTGATTTTAAACACTCAAGTTCCGGAAGACCGCTATTTTGGGTGGAAAGAAATAGTCTTTTAACATTGTATTTCTCTAATGATACCGGACGCCTACATTCTATATCAGGATTCATCAAATATCCTCTTATATTACTTGCTGACCAGTTAACATAATCTGCTTGCAGGGGAATTGTAAGTTTTACTTCTTTTAATTTTAATTTATTTAAGGGACTAATTTTAAGGCTCCATAACACATTGTTATTTTTTATTTTCATACTCCACCTTATTTTAATTGAAATATTTTTCCAGGAAATATTGCATCTAATATTTTTACCTCTATCAACTATACTCCAGGACGCCTCTTCAGTGCTAAATATGTCACTGTTGGTACGCAAAGATACTGCCCCTACCCCGGCTGAAGTTAGCTCCTTATTGCCAAAAAACAATCTAACTCCTTTTTGCAATTGTAAGCCCAATACATTATTATGCTTAAATAACATTTTATCTACGTCCAGAGTATGCACAGGCCATCTACTTGCAGGATAGAAATCCTTTATCTCTTTGGGTAATTTATTTTCTCTAATATTTTCTATAATTTTTGATTTTACATTTTTAAAATCTATTGCTGTTGAAATATTAAATGTCTTATTTTTGTTTTTTTTAAAATCAGACCCTCTAAATGCAAGAAATCTAAAGCTATATTCTTTAGGAGAATTCTCAAATCTCAAAAAAAAGGGCTTTGAGCTTTTAATCTTTTCTACGCTGATATCGCAAAAACTGTCATTGTTAGCAGCAAAAATAGTCGCTCTTTTTACATCTTTAAATTCTAAACTTCTCCAGTTTTCATTTAAAGGAGGAAACTCTCCTCCGTAGGACTCAGAAAACCAGTATTTATAATTTGTCTCAAGCTGCAGACCAATCTTAATCTCATCGGGAATAATATTGCTTTTTTCCCAATCACCGCTTATTTTCCATAACAATCTGTTCTTATAAAATTTTAGAAGCCAAACCTGCTTTGTGCCGACATCTTTCATGAAAATTGAAACCTTTAAAACATTTGCTTTCGGCTTACTAATATCCCAGAAATACCTGGAAGTATCATACCAATCTTCAGCGAATCTAAAAGCAACATTTAAACCCGGACCTTGAGTTATAATCTTATCTTTATAAGCAATAGTAGAGAATCCAAGATAACTGCATTTGGTTAAAATATCCCTGCTTGATATTGAACATCTGTTTTTAACCTCCTGAATTGCTTTTTTCAGAGTTTTATTTTCTGTAGCATAAACATTCACGATAGGCTCGTCTTTAAAAAGGCCTAATCTGTTTATAAATCTCAATGCTTTTGTCAATCTCCTGATTCTTTGCGACCTTATGTTGCCTCTGTTATCGACAAAATTAGAAATATCTATTCCTTGTAAATTAAGAACCGATACGCTTGCCCCGAACAATTTATAGTATTTTGGTAAAAATATTTTTTTCCACATCAGAGCTCTAAAGCTGTTCGGATGTTTTGGAAAATAGAGGTTAAACTCCCACGGTTTGCAACCTATTTTTGCAGTTGGATTTATAAATAAAGTCGAGACATTTATAATGCCATCAATATAGTTTTTATTTCTCTTAAGAAATGCTAATGTTTCTCGAAACTCTCGCCGCCCCTCCTGGGGATAACCTATTATTATATTGAGCGTAGATTTAATTCCTGCTTCGTGTGTAAGACGTAAAACACGCTCTGCATCAGAAACATTGTAAAGCTTCCCCATAGTTTTTAATATTCTATCTGATCCGCTTTCAATGCCATAACAAAGAATCGTACAGCCTGAATCTTTTATTTTTTTAAAAAGCTCCAAGCTCATATCGCCTTTTACCATGGCATAACTACCCCATTTTATAGAAATATTTTTTTCTTTAAGCAGCGTACAGAAACCCTCCAGTTTCTTTAAATCGCCGTTACACATCAAATCGTTGAAAGAAAAATTATTTACTCCTGTTACGTTTATATGATATTGAATCTCATTTATTACGCTCTCAGGAGTCCGCATCCGAAACGGATTACACATAATATGATCCACGCAAAAAGTGCATTTAGAAATACAACCCCTGCTCATAAGTATAGGCAGGGTCCGTGACTCTTTTTTACCGAAATTATAATCCAAAAGATCTAAATCCTGAAACGTCGGGAAAGGAATTTCATCTAAATTTAAAACAGGTCTTTGATATGGATTCCCTAACATCTTTCCGTTCCTATAAAAAACTGTTCCGGATACTTTCCTCACATCAATACCTTTATAGAAATTATCTACAACCTCATAAAATGGTATCTCTCCTTCTCCGATTACGAATATATCAACAATTGAAGGCTTTATGGTAACTCGATCGTACTCCCAAAAACATCCCGGACCCCCGAAAACAATTAATTTATTTTTTTGCTTCTCTTTTATCTTTTCTGCTATATAAGCTGCTATTTGAACGCTCAAATATGTCACAGAAAATCCTATTATTGGTTCCGGCCTTTGAGAAATTACTTCCACAAGCTCATCTATCTGCTTGGAAAATCTGTCTTTTATAATTTTTACTATCTCTTGAAACGGCAAACTACTAATTATGCTTATATCCCAGAGCTTCCTATCTTCATCCGTAACAGAATTGTACAGTTTGGCGTTAAAATCATATAGCTGTGGATTATATCCCTTAAAACGCAGGTACGATGCAACATAACTAAGCCCTAAGGGGGGCATCAATGGATACCATGTAGGCACCATAATGAGCAAACTATCTCTTTTGGGAGAATCAATTAGGCTCTGAAACATTTTCATAGCTATAAATTTCACAGTAGTAATTATTATAATCAAAGCTTCCGATTTTTTCGGAATTCTTCTTTAGAATCGGAAAAATAATATCTAGGATCTCAATAACAAAAGAATCTTTTTTGAACTCTTCAAACCACGGCAATATATACTCACCTGTTTTAAAAATCTCATCTTTATCCCAAAACTCTTTTTTCCCCTCCCCATAGATATCCTTTAAACCTATAAAAAATATAATACTTCGCCCTTTTTCCTTAAGCATATTGTAAACGGATAACCATTGATCAAAAAAATCATGTGTCCGAAAACTCTTTCCTGACTGATAACCTTCAAGCTCTATCCAGAACTGCAATCCAACAGGCCCGTCTTCAACAGATAGAAATCTGAAAATAATAACATTTTGTTTTTTATTATCCATATACCCTTTTGCAACACTCATAAATTTTTCAGCCAAAATAGCATTAACACTTATTTCTCTTTTGAAAAAAATCTCTCTTAGGCTTGGAGTTGAAAAGCTCTGTAAGAAAGAATCTACCCTAATATTAAGCAAAGGAACTAGAAGCTGAAAAATAAGCGCAAATAAAAAAATTAATTTTAATATTATGTTTTTGTAATTTCCTTTAAATCCTAAACCAAGGACTGTAGCTATAACAATTGGAGGCGCAAGAGGCATTATAAACCTTAGTTGTTTCACTTGGAAAAACACAGAAAAAAGAATAAACGGCACTGTTATCCAGATAAATAAAAACATTTTTTTAGCGCTTTTATCTTTAAAAAAGAAATTTAGCACCGCAGCGATACTTATTACCGAAACCAGGGGCCCAAAACCATTCAAGAATATATATTTAAAATAAAAAAAGTAATAATTAAAACTGCCGTATTTCTCTAGCGGATAGCTTTCCAGATGTTTACTTTTATATATAGTATGTTCCTTGAGTGAATCCAGCATTTGAATAAACATATCCCTCCACCATAAACTTGCAATGATGTAAGATATGATTACAATCAAAGAGAGGTTTGCAAATAGATTAAATATATTTATTAATTCATCTTTTTCTTTAAATTTGATTCTTAAAGACTCTATAAAGTA